>SCST01000697.1 GCA_004299465.1 Methylovulum sp.
CCGGTCTTCAATTCGACTAAGGCCTCGTTAGCCTGCTCCAGCGTAAATACCTGGATTTCAGGCTGGAGATTCATTGCCTCCGCCATCTGCAAAAAATCCTTCACATCAGTCCGGGTAATATTGGCGACGCTCTTGATTTCCTTTTCTTGCCAAAGATGGCGTGGATAATCCAGATCCAACAGGCAGTGCTTGTCGCCTTCTTTGCGTATCGCATTAATCACCAGCCTGCCGCCGGATTCCAGGTTTGCCAATGCGGCAATGACAGGCTCCCAGGCCGGCGTCGTATCGATGATGCTGTCCAGTTTATGCGGAGGGTGCTCGGATGTATCGCCGGACCAGACAGCGCCGAGCTCTTCGGCAAAGGCCCTTTCAGCGGCGCTTCTGGCAAAAACATAAACCTCAGTGTTCGGATATTGATGCTTCAGCATCTTTAACACCAGGTGAGCGGATGCGCCAAAGCCGGTCAAGCCCAAACGCTGCCCGTCTTGCAGCTTAGCCAGGCGCAACGAGCGATAGCCGATTGCGCCTGCGCACAGCAATGGCGCAGCCTGGACATCCGACAAGGCTTCCGGTACCGGGTAGGCGAAGTTTTCCGCAACCGTCATATATTCAGCATAGCCGCCGTCGGCATCACGCCCGGTCGCCTCGAAAGCACTGCACAGGTTTTCATTGCCGGCTAGGCAAAACCGGCAGGCGCCGCACGCAGAAAAAATCCACGCCACACCAACCCTGTCCCCGAGTTTAACGGCGCTTACTTTGCCGCCGACCGCTTCGACCCGGCCGACCACCTGGTGCCCAGGAATGATTGGCAAACGCGTAGGCGGCGTGCGCCCCTCTATTTCGTCAAGCTCGGTATGACAAACGCCGCAGCTTGATATTTTCAGCAAGATTTCCTTGTCGCCCGGCACGGGGACAGCCCGCTCCCTGAGCGCCAGGGGGGCATGGTTTTCCATAAGATTGCAGAGCTTTTCCAACACCATCGCTTTCATTGGCTTTTATCCTTGTAACGCGTTGACGTTGGCTAGTTATAACACATCGGGCTATTTTGACGGGTTTGGAAACAGTCAAGCCCCGCTTCAAAACATCTCAAACCTTGCCAAATACCCGAAATGATCGGAAACGATGGGATAGAAACCGCCGTTGAAAATCACTTCCATCGATTCGATTTGCATCGGATTGCCGTTGCGTTTGAAGATATAATCGATACGTTTGGGCGAAGAGTTTTTCCATCCGTCTATCTGTCCGTGATAGCTGGGTTGGTGAAAGCGATGGGGGTGTAATTCGTGGAATTGATCCACATATTCCGCATTGCCTACGATATGGTTATAGGCATGCTCTCCGGCCGGCGCATTGAAGTCGCCGACGATTAAATCGGCCCTGACGCCGAAATGCAGCCGTGAATGGATCAGTTTGCGGAGCTTGTGATACTCTTCAAAAAAGCCGTGGTGCGCCCAACTCAAATGAACGTTGGCGATATGTAGCAAGCCGAATTCCGGGATGTCGATACACGACACGGTGATATTCCGGGACATATAATTGTCTTTACGATGGTCGGCGGAGACATAAGCCGAATAATTGTGCCGCATCGGATAGCGGCTCATGATGGCGGTGCCTTCCCGCCAGCGGTAAAAACCGATATGGCTCCAGTCCTGGTGAATATGGTACCAAAGCCCCCAATGACGTAATTTTTTACAAATCCGGAAGGCCATATTGGAAGGCGCTTCACCGTATGGGACGGCGACAGGATCGTGCATATACTCCCCGACCTCTTGAAAACACACGACATCTATCCTTAAATGGGCGATCGCTTCGGCGATGATATTCACCTCGCGCTCATGTTGATGCATGGCATCGAACGCACAGTGACGAGGATGCTCTTGATAAGTATGAAGATTCAGTGTCAACAGCGAAAATTTCATGGCGTCCGGGAAGTCGGGGTCAGTGCTAAGCCAATGCGGTCATCAATGTCCGCAAAAAAACGCGCGCATCCTTATGCACTGCGCATCTGTATTGAAATCAAGCGAGTAAACAGCAACAAAACGTTTATATCGCCCAACCGGCAGTAAAAACTCACAAAAATAAAATGAAAACAGTTAAAATGTCGAGATTTAACATTAATCCTGTAACAAAGCAACAGCTTGGTAGCTATCATGCATACAAAATATAACACTGATGACCTCCGAATTTGTGGAATAAAAGAAGTCATTGCCCCCGTTCAGGTTCATGATGAACTGCCTATTAACGACGCCGCGGCAGAAACCACGCTGGCAGCAAGAGCGGACATCCACAAGATTTTGACCGGACAAGATGACCGATTGCTGGTTGTCGTCGGGCCTTGTTCCATCCACGACCCCCTGGCCGCTATAGAGTACGCGCAACGCTTAAAAACCATCAAAGACGAGTTGAAAGACGATTTATTGATCGTGATGCGAGTCTATTTTGAAAAACCGCGCACGACAGTCGGCTGGAAAGGCCTGATCAACGACCCGGACCTGGATTCCAGTTTTAATATCAACAAAGGCCTGCGCATTGCCCGGCAATTATTGCTGGATGTCAGCAGCATGGGTGTGCCGGCTGCGACTGAATACCTGGATTTAATCAGCCCGCAGTATGTTTCAGACTTGATCGCATGGGGCGCTATCGGTGCCAGGACCACCGAAAGCCAGGGGCATCGTGAACTGGCATCGGGCGTATCCTGCCCTATCGGTTTTAAAAACTCGACTGACGGCACGATAAAAATTGCCATTGACGCGATAGGCGCGGCAATGAGTCCGCACCATTTTTTATCGCTGACCAAGGCCGGCCATTCAGCCATTTTTTCAACCACCGGCAACGAAGACGTGCATATCATTTTAAGAGGCGGCAACGACCGGCCCAATTACGATGCCGTCAGTGTCGAACAAGTCGCGGAAGGCCTCATCAAGGCCGATTTAAGACCCAATATCATGATTGACTTCAGCCATGCCAACAGCTTGAAACAATGCCAGCGGCAATTGATAGTCGGCGAGGATGTCGGCGAACAAATTGCTAACGGCGATTACCGCATCATCGGTGTCATGATAGAAAGCAATCTCAAGGCCGGCAGCCAAAAGATTGTTCCGGGCCAGGAACTGGTTTACGGACAAAGCATCACCGACGCTTGTCTTTCGTGGGAAGACACGGTGCCGTTGTTGAAAGACCTGGCGGAAGCCGTGCAAAAGCGCAGGAGCGTCCATATCAACGGAGGTGTGAGTCTATGATTATTTATGTAAACGGCGAAACCCGTCAATATACCGAAGCGAGCCGCGTTGCCGATGTACTCGCCGACCTGGGTTTGACCGGTAAAAAAATTGCCGTTGAATTGAACAAGGAAATTCTGCCGTTTACTCAATATGAAACCCATTTGCTGCAAGGCGAAGACCGTTTGGAAATCGTGCATGCGATAGGCGGCGGCCAGGATGACGACTCCTTTGTTATCGCGGGCAAGTCTTACCAGTCGCGCTTACTGGTCGGCACCGGCAAATACCGCGACCTGGAGGAAACCCGTTTGGCGATAGAGGCCAGCGGCGCGCAAATTGTCACAGTGGCTATCCGGCGCACCAATATCGGCCAGCATGCCGGCGAGCCTAATTTGCTGGAGGTGATTTCACCGGACAAATACACGATCCTGCCCAATACGGCGGGTTGTTACACGGCCGAAGAAGCGGTCAGGACCTGTCGTTTGGGTCGGGAATTGCTGGGCGGGCATAACCTGGTCAAACTGGAAGTGTTGGCCGACCAGCTTACCTTGTTTCCTGATGTCGCCGAAACCTATATTGCCGCCGAATTGCTCGTTAAAGACGGTTTTGACGTCATGGTCTATACCAATGACGACCCGATTGCCGCAAAACGCCTAGAAGACATCGGCTGCGTCGCGGTCATGCCGCTCGCGGCACCTATCGGCTCCGGCCTGGGCATACGCAATCCGTACAATATATTGACCATCGTCGAAAACGCCAATGTGCCGATCCTGGTCGACGCCGGCGTCGGCACGGCGTCGGATGCGGCGATAGCAATGGAATTAGGTTGCGACGGCGTGTTGATGAACACGGCGATTGCCGCCGCGAAGAACCCGATCCTGATGGCTCAGGCGATGCGCAAAGGCATAGAAGCGGGACGCGAGGCGTTTCTGGCAGGCCGTATGCCGAGGCGCCGTTTTGCTTCGGCGTCATCGCCGATAGACGGCTTGTTTTTCTAAGCCGGTTTTTGAATCTCCACGAAGATCGGCGAGCCGCATCTTCGTGGTAAATATCGACAGCCCCGTGCCCTCAATGCTGTTGATTTAAGCCGTCATACCGGCAGGGATTGCCGGTATCCAGAGCACAGGGATGTGTTTGCAAGTTGCCATCCCTGGCCTCTGGGTTCCGGCAATCCCTGCCGGAACGACGAGCTTGTACTTAAGTCAACAGCATTCCCCCTTGCTCTGGGCTGTGAAAGTATTTCTGAAAACATATTATATTGGATACTTCACAGCCCCTCTTTAAATTTCGAGTATGCCTTCCGCTGAACACACTACCCTAAAAAAAATCCGCAGCTTTATCCGCCGTCAAGGACGTTTAACCACAGGCCAGCAATTTGCATTGGATAACCACTGGGAGCGGTATTGCCTGGACCCTGGCGCCGATTATGACCTTGCCCAGGTCTTCGGGCGCAGTGCGCCGATTATTGTCGAAATAGGCTTTGGTAACGGTGAAAGTCTCGCCCAGATGGCTGCGGCAAATCCCGATTCGGATTACATCGGCATTGAGGTACACCGCCCTGGCGTAGGGCATTTACTGATGTTGCTGGCTCAACAAGAGCTTAATAATGTCAGGATTTATTGTCATGATGCTGTCGAGATCATTGAACATAAAATACCGGACAACAGTTTGACAGGCGTCCATTTGTTTTTCCCTGACCCGTGGCCGAAAAAGAAGCATCATAAGCGCCGCATAGTCAATCCCGGTTTTGTGCAATTATTACTCAAGAAATTAAAGCCGGATGGCTATTTTCATGCCGCAACGGATTGGCAGAACTATGCTGAAGCCATGCTTGCCGTGTTATCGGCAGAAACCGGCCTAGGCAATACCAGCCTTGGCGGCGATTATTGCGAACGCCCGGCCTACCGGCCGCTGACCAAGTTTGAACAACGCGGCATACGGCTGGGTCATGGCGTTTGGGATTTGATTTTTAAAAGGCTATGAGCAAGCAGGGCAAGGGCAGGGTGTGGCGCGCACGGCGCGCCCTACTTAGGAATGGGCATGAAATAACTTAGGCAAGTTGCCAATAGCAGGAGTGTAGGCTTCGCCTGCATGCGCAAGCAAAGCTTGCACTCCTGCTGCAAGCAGTTGTTCAATTTATTTCATGCTTGTTCCTTAGCTGTCGGCGATTACCGCCTCAGGGCATCATCCACCTACTTTGCAAAACGCATGATCTCGCCGGCGATACGTTCAAGCGGCTGCTCGGCATCAACCGCATCCAGCTTTATCGCTTCCTTGGGCATGCCGAAGACCACGCAGCTCGCTTCATCCTGCGCCAAGGTATAGGCACCTGCATCATGCATATCCCGCAAGCCCCGAGCGCCATCATCACCCATACCGGTCATGATAATGCCCAGCGCATTTCGCCCGGCTATCTGTGCGACCGATTTAAACAAGACATCCACCGAGGGTTTGTGCCGATTCACCGGCGGCCCGTCAAGCACATTAACATGATAGTAAGCGCCGCTACGCGTTAAGCGCATGTGCAAGCCGCCGGGCGCAATCAGCGCACATCCAGGGATGACACGATCGCCTTCTTTAGCTTCGCGCACTTCGACGGCGCATAGGTCGTTAAGCCGGTTGGCGAATGAGGCGGTAAATTTTTCCGGCATATGTTGCACAATGACAATGCCGGGAGTCACACGAGGTAATGCCGTCAAAACCACCTCAAGCGCTTGGGTGCCGCCTGTCGATGTGCCTATCGCCACGATTCTTTCAGTCGTATGCGCCATAGCGGCGGCGGAAACCGGTAGACTTCTTAGCTGTTCAAGCGGCCTCGCTACGGCCGTGACAAATCGCCTCGGCCTGGATTGGGCGGCGACCCGCACATTGTTAATCAGTTCAGTCGCGGAGTCGGCAAGGAAGTCCTTGAGTCCGAGCTTCGGTTTCGTTACATAGCAGACGGCTCCGGCCGCCATCGCTTGCAGCGTCGTTTCAGCGCCTTTTTCCGTTAATGTCGAACAAATGACAACCGGCGTCGGTCGCTCCGCCATGATGATTTTCAAAAAGGTAATACCGTCCATGCGCGGCATCTCAATATCCAGCACAATGACATCGGGCCACTCCAAGGCCATTTTGTCTTTAGCGATGATAGGGTCGCTAGCTGTTGCAATGACCTTTATTTGCGGGTCCTTGGACAAAACCGCCGACAACACTTGCCGCACTACGGCAGAGTCGTCAACAATTAATACTTTTATCATTATCGCCTTCCGGTCAGTTTTTTAGTTGTGCACCGCTAAGCAGCGCTTATCTATCCCTATTCCCGCCTGTCCCTGCGGTATACCCCAGGCCCTACCGAAACAAGCCCGTCAACCAGGCCGCTGAGATTTTCAGCCATGCCTACAAACAGCACGCCGTCTGGCTTTAATTTCGATAATAACTGGATAACCACCTTGCGTTTAACGGGCGTATCAAAGTAGATCAGTACGTTACGCAAAAATATCACATCGAACGGCACCAGGTCCGGCAAAGGCTCGATAAGGTTAATCCGTGCAAATTCGATTTTTTCCCGCAATTTTCGATCGATCAATATTTTTCCTTCATAGCGTCCGGTACCCCGCAAAAAATAGCGCTTCAGCAAGTCACCAGGGATGCTCTCGGTTCGCGCCATGCTGTAAAGCCCGCTTTTCGCCTGCTGCAATACCCGTGTATTCAAATCCGACGCCCGCACTTCCCAGTCAGGGCTGCGCCCTTTCCGGCGCAACTCCTGTAATGTCATCGCAATCGTATAGGCTTCTTCACCGGTGGAGCTCGCCGCACTCCAGACCCGGAATACCGATCTTCTAGGCACCCTGTCGACGAGTTCTTCAAGTATTGAAAAATGCCGGGGTTCACGAAAAAAATAGGTTTCATTCGTCGTCAGTAAATCTATCGCCGTCTGCAATTCGCCGGGGATCGTGCCTGCTTTCAACGCGGTAAAATAGTCGCCGAAAGAGGCCAGGCCATGCGCTTGCACTCGCTTAAACAGCCGGCTGACGACTAATGTTTTTTTGCCCGGCCCCAGTGAAATACCTGATTGCCGAAATAAAAGCTCCCGAATAACGGCATATTCCCTATCTGTGATGTCATTGAGTTCCATGGCGATACTTTTGAATTAGGGTTATTCCAAAACGGGTTGCCAGGATCAGGAAATCCTTACCTAAAAATCCGGCCTGATTTGGCGCACCCAGACATCACCGTTACCGGGATTAAAAATAATTTCCCTGTGGCCAAAACCGAACAGGTTTTCCGACACGACCGGGATTTCATAGGTGGATAGCAGGAGTTTCGCGGCCTCGCCATTCTTTAAGCCAATATCAAGCTGGTCACGCACAGGCCTGCCGGGAAACATATTGCCTCCGCCAAAAATCTTGGCCTGACACTCTGCAAGCGGTATTTTTGCATCATGTAATGCCCTGATCATCAACACCAATACCTCATCGGCATATTTACCGTCGAGTTTGCCGGCCATGTCAAATGCGTCGGCAGGCATCGCGCTAGAATGCATGGATGCAGGAGGTACGACTCCAAGGACGGAGGAGGTAGAGCAACGCAGGGAGCGGTTGCCGGGAGCAGCGCAGGGAGCAGTTGCCGTGCCGGGACGGGATGACAACAGGTAATGTGACATCGCACCGAACCTGAGCCTTTGATGCCACAAGATAATCGACACGCACGAACCTAATATCGTGCGCACCTGAAAACCGGCGCCACCCACGAAATATTCACCGGGATTGAGGAATATTTCAACGACACCGTCGGAAACCCGCGTACGACTATCGAAATGCCCCCATACAGGCGCATCTTCGCCGATATTTGAATTTTTCATGAGTTAAACAACCGTGTCGACAACCCGTTCTCTCTTATTTCAGTCTGTGTAGTCATCGCGCCTCCGGCGCGACTGTTCCCGTCAAAATTTTTTGAACAGTGATTCATCGATCAGCAGGCCTTGGGAATGATGCTCACTGCGTTTGCCGGGTAATAGGTCCGTGGCCCGGTGACAATGCTTATCGTCACGTTGATAGTTTTTACCTGTTGAATAGGGCAATGTAAAAAATTCCATCAAGCCCTGTAATTGTTCGGCCTGGCCGGACATTTCCTCGGCCGTGGCTGCGAGCTCTTCCGATGCTGAAGCATTCTGCTGAGTCACCTGGTTAAGCTGGCTCATCGCTGTGCTGATTTGCGACAATCCTGTCGCCTGTTCTTCGGAAGCTGCGGAAATTTCCTGCACTAAATCGGATGTTTTGCGTATTGACGGAATCATTTCCGTCAGCAATTTGCCCGCTTGTTCGGATATCGTAACGCTGTCGCATGCGAGTTCGCCGATTTCTTTCGCGGCTATCTGGCTGCGTTCGGCCAATTTACGCACTTCCGTAGCCACCACGGCAAAGCCTTTGCCGTGTTCACCGGCCCGCGCCGCTTCAATCGCGGCATTCAACGCCAGTAAATTAGTCTGGTAAGCAATATCATCGATAATGCCTATTTTCCCGGCAATCTGCTTCATAGCCGCCACCGTCCGGGCAACCGCATCACCGCCCTGCACGGCTTCCCCGGCAGACCTGGAAGCCATCGCATCGGTTACTTTGGCATTTTCGGTATTTTGCGCAACCGAAGCCGACATTTGCCCTACCGAAGCCGTCGTGCGTTCAACCCCTGAAGCCTGTTCAGAAGCCGATTGCGACAGGCTTTGCGCAGTAGAGCTCACCTGTTCGGACGCTGAGGTCAACGCATCGGCGGCGGTACGCACGTCTTCGATAATGCTGGCAAGTTTTTCACAGGCCGCATTCGAATCGTCTTTTAAGCGCCCGAAAGCGCCTGCATAGTCCTTGTGTACACGTTGGCTCAGGTCACCGGCGGCCAGGGCGCTTAATACCCGCACCACGTCACCCAGGCCGACTTCGGTGGTCTGCATTAGCGCGTTAATGCTTTCGCTCAGTTGCCTGATGAAGCCGGTTTTGCTGTCCACATCCATTCGCCGGGTAAAATCGCCCATGACCGCATTTTGTACAATACACGTCACTTCCTTTTCGGCGGCAATTTCAACCGTGCGATCCGCCCATTCAACGACGGACCCCAGGCGCTCATTTTTATCGTTGATAACGGGATTCGCGGTTAACGAAAAGGTACGTCCGCCAAGCACGATTTGAGTCCTGAACTCGCGGGTAAAAGTAGCCAAAAGATTTTCCTGGTGCGCCGGGTTTTTATGGAAATTATCGATGCTCGCACCTATAAGCCCTGCCACATTGAAATGCGGCAATTCTTTGCGTATATCGCTTTCGGCGTTCGCAAGCATCGACATGACTGCCTTATTCATGTAGATAACCTTACGGTTATTGTCTGCAATCATCACATTGGTCGCGACATTATCCAGCGCGATTTTAATACGCGTGTTTTCATTGCCCAGCGCCACTTCTTTCTCGCGGGCCGCCAACTGTTCCGTAATATCAGACCATTCGACGACAAAACCCAGGTGCT
>SCST01000698.1 GCA_004299465.1 Methylovulum sp.
GCCGCCCAGCACCAGGAAAGCAATCGCCATCGCCGTTGAGCAGGCGCTCAGACCGGCCACGACGCCGTATAAATCGACCCGCTCCAACTGATTCCGGCATTCCGATACGATCCTCATGCCGGCGCAGATAAACGGATAGGAAAAAACGGCAACACCCAACGCGACAAAGCCGTTCAGCAACGCGACCTGTCCGTAGACGGCTGGCGTCACCCATTCGGTCAATACTCGCGTACCGAGCAGCAAGGCCAGCGCGGAGCCGAATTGGCCGAACAGCGCCCAAAACGCGTCGCCGAATAATCGTTTTTGTTTCAATAGTCCGAACATGATTTATCCCTCAGGATGGACGTTGATAATAAGAAACCGTTGCCGCCGGGTTAGCCATCGTGGACAACGAAGCGGATTGGCAGCCGGTACCTAGTACGCTTCCCCACAAAAACATCAACAATGCATTTTGCGGAAAATATTCCCA
The DNA here is from genome assembly GCA_004299465.1 of Methylovulum sp. GTDB lineage: Bacteria > Pseudomonadota > Gammaproteobacteria > Methylococcales > Methylomonadaceae > Methylovulum. Next base: position 470 of record SCST01000698.1, read on the forward strand.
TAGATTAAAAGTCAGCCCGGCGACGAAAATAAACATCGCGACCAAGCCCTTGTTCGGGTGGATGGACATCCGTGTCGTCATCCATAAAAAACCGATATAGGCCAACAGACCGACCAGGCCGTAACCGTTCAGCAGGAATAAATACAGGCTGTCCGAATCGAATTGTCCCGGAAAATGTTCAGCGCCGAACAGGATGTTGATCGTATTGGAACTTAAGCCTAAGCCCCAGCCGAACAACAAATCGACCGGGCCGTGGATGTAGTTCGAAAATATCCGTTGCCACAGATCCAGCCTGCCGTCTTGCGTGGGGTCGGCGTCATCGCGGCCGCTGAGCAAGGGGCTGGAGGCCAAGAGCAAGGCGCCAACGGCCAAGACCGGCGCCGGCATCACCAAGGCCCAGCGGTCACGCGGACGCAACACGGCGTATATCTGGAAAAACAGCACCAGCAACGAGCTGATGAACGCGGTGCGCGAACCGCTCAGCAAAGCCAGGAATACGCTGGCCGCCAACCAAAGACGCATGCCGGGGGCCAGTGCGAACACCAGCGCGCAAGTCGCCATCGTCGCGCCGAACAGGTTCGGGCTGACAAACGTGCCGAACGGCCGGCCGCCTCCCAGGAACGACACGCCGAACAAGGGCGGCGCCCACAAGGCCTGGGCTATCGCCAGCACGGCCTGCAACGCGATGTAATAACGCAGATAACTTGCGAACTTGTAAATGACATAGCTCCCCGCACCGAGGCGGCTGCTCACGAAGCCGATCAACGCCACGGGCAGGTATTCGAAAATCCGCAGTCCCGCCATCGGCACCACCAGCGGCAAATCCAGGTATAAGGCATAAGCGATCTCAAACAACACATAGCTGATGATCACGGTCAAAAAGCCCAACACCGAGCTGCTCAGGACGCCGGCCCGCAAACGCGGTTCAAAAAACGCATAAGCGATAAACACCGCCAGCATCGCCTCGCGCAGGATGCGCAAACCGAAATCCTGCTCGCCATACACTTCCTTGACCCCTAGCCAGGCCGATTCGACTTGCGGCAGCGCCGCGACGATCGACACGCTGACCAGCGCAATCAACAACACCGGCAAATCTTTTTCGAGATGTAGTTTCATCGCTTAAACCCGTACACTGTCGTCCGTCTCTTCGCTAAACTCTACGGCCGGCAGATAATCACGCTCATGCCGCTTGCCGAAACGGTCAACCACTGCTTGATAGCCGTCCATCCAGGCAACATGGCTTTTCGGCTCACTGCCGCTACGATTATAGGCGTAGCCGTAATAAGGATAATACGACGAGCCTTCCTTCATGTCGTTGATAATAAAGCCGTTCGGTTTGACGCCGACTTGTTGGAAACGCCTAAAACTGACTTCC
>SCST01000699.1 GCA_004299465.1 Methylovulum sp.
TATACCCGTTTCCAACGGGATTTGTTGCTTGTCGATCATTTCACACAAGCCCTGACGCATTGCAAATAACCGGATAATACTCATGTCTGTTGGGTGTTTTCTCAACAAATCGCCAAACTCTTTTTTGTCGGCTGGGTCATTGCAATAGTTTTTTGTCGCTTCTTCCCCGGCTGCCGTAACAGGCAGCAACACCGCACACAGTAAAACCACCAGCAAGATAGTTGTCATCTTGTCATACATTCTTCATGTTCCTTCTTATCTTTTGCCTTAGCTCCTGTCTTGGTTTGCCAAACGGCGGTTAAATACTTTGTAACTATTCAGCCCCTTGCTGTAGGGCAAGAGGCTGAATAGTTACGAAAAAAATTATTACAATAAGCCATGCTCTGCAAAAGAACAATGTTTAGCGTTTTTTTCAATCCCAAGTCAATTCATAAAAACACCTTAACGCCACTAAATATAAGGGTTTTCGTTCTCATGCCGTCTTTCTCAATCCTAGACAAGCCCGCTTTCAAAGTGTACCCTAGCGCGTACCCTTTTTTAAAGAACGTGGTTTAAGACTATGGCTAAGCTTGAAGATAAAACTATCAGGACGTGGGTAAAAAATAATATCCGGTTTGATGCTAAAGCCGATGGCGACGGCCTTTACATACGATACCGGGAATCTGATAAAAGTCCGATATGGTTTATCCGGTTCAAGATTGCCAAAATCGAGCAACGGCTAATCATTGGCCGTTATCCAAAAATGACGCTTACAGCAGCGCGTAAAGAAGCTTCAATTCAACGCGGCGAAATTCTAAAAGGCCATAATCCGGCAGATACCAAGCGGGAAACAAAACGCACAACCGCTGCAAAAGCGATTGCTGAGAAGTCAGCGCAGACCGTTAGCGAATTAGTGTCCGAGTTCTTCAAGCGAAATGTTGATGGCAAACTCAAAAGTGCAAAGGTGCGTCGGCAGAGGATTGACAAGTATCTGATACCTGCCATAGGTAAATTGCGAATAGATGCGGTAGAACCTATGCACATATCCGCCATGTTAAACGGCATTGTTGACGCCGGCGCACCAACCACGGCCAATGATATTCTAGGTTACAGTAAGCAGATTTTTAATTATGCCATTAAACGGCAGATCATCAAAAGTAACCCGGCTGTTGCGTTTGACTCATCAGATGCCGGAGGCAAAGAATCGGCCCGTACAAGATACCTTAAGCACGCTGAACTTACCCTGTTTTTCAAGGCCATGCGTGAATGCGATAAATTCACCCGGCATCACTATGTTTGCACAAAGCTAATATTATTTGACCGGGTGCAGAAAAGGCGAACTATTTAAGGCAAAACGCGCCGATTTTAATATGGTGAAAGCCGTCTGGCGCATGTCGCCGGATAATAAAACAGAGTCACCCATTGACATACCACTATCAAAACAAGCGTTAACCCTTGTTAACGAACTGATGCAAAACCGGGTAGATGGTACTGAGTATTTACTTCCTGCAATGGGCGTCAGAACCAGCAAGAGAGGGCATATCGGCGAAGGCTATCTTAATAGAGTGATAAAAAATCATGTCATACCGCTAATGGGTGACATTGAGCCCTTTACGATACATGACTTTAGGGCTACGTTAAAAACCAACCTAAGTTCAAAGAAAATCGGCGTTAATGGCTTCGTATCAGAACGATGTTTGAATCATAAAATACCCGGAATGGAAGGCGTGTATGACCGGGGCGACTATTACCCGGAGCGCAAAGAAGCCTTACAGCTATGGGCTAACTTTTTAGATACCTGCGAGAAAGGCGAGTCTTGGAACGTAATACCTATCAAGCAACAGGCGCAAGATTGACTAAGCTTATACAATACTACAAAATCATTGCAGAACTGTTTTCATGAAAATGAAAAATATCATGTTTTTTATATAAGTAACAATAGGTTATTTTTTCAAAAAACAATACAAAAGCGACGACTAAAATTGACAACATGTCACTTAAAATAGAAACCTATCGGTCAGGTATGTTCACCTTTCAAGTAGCTGTAGACCTGAACCGAATACAGCCGTTGATTGATAAAGTCAATTACGGTCACCGGCTGTTTTCATCGTTACCGTTATTGCCCGATATTGCAGCACAACTGGAAAGGGAAACCTTGTTGTCCAGTATTCACGGCACAGATACGATTGAAGGCGGTACACTGACGGAAGATGAAATAGCACAGTTGATTGAATCAACACAGGAAGTCACCCAAGAAGAGCATAAACGCCGCATCAGTAACCTATCCAAAGCCTACCGATACGCCGAAATAACAGCTCTGCAATCGTTAGCAGACAAGCAGCAAGCGTTTACGGTGTCAGAATTATTTATTCTAACCTTGCACCAATTAATCAGCGGTGGCATCAACGATGAACGATACCTGCCGGGACAATACCGCGATAATCACAAAGGCCAGATAACCAAAGTGGGGGATGCCGATCATGGCGGCATATACAAGCCACCACAAGCGCACGTCGATATAAAACTGCTCATGGGACATTTTGTCGAATGGCTCAATAGCGATGAACTATGCAGATTGCCCAGTATGGTTAGGGCGTCGTTGGCGCACTATTATTTTGAACGCATACACCCTTTTCAAGACGGTAACGGGCGCGTAGGCCGGTTACTTGAAAAAAGCATTCTGATTACATCCGGCGATAAATACGCAGGGCGCGGCATTGACCGGTATTACCTAGAAAATATTGATACCTACTTTTCAGCCTTTAATAATTCCCGGAAAGCAGAAAAAACAAATCCTGAATACTGCAATCATGATTTTGTTGAGTTTGTCCTGAAAGGTTTTGATGTCACCATTGAACGACTGCACCACAGAGCCAACAAGTTAATGGAACATGTTTTAATTTTGGCTTGGCTGGGCGACCAACTCAGAAACAAGCGCATTAACCATCGTGAGCACGTCATATTGGACTATCTGGGCGGCCAGACTGGGCCAGTTAATCAGTTGCAACTAAAAAAAATGTCCTGGTATCAAGAGCTGTATCGCCGATATTCACCGGCCACCGAAAGCCGTGATTGGAATCATCTATTTAATCAAGGGGTAATCATAAAATCAGAGGACGGACTTATACGACTGAATGCCTTCCATTGAAACTGGCGTACTTGATTTAAAGCGTTATAATCAAATTTAACCGGATAGCACGGCCATGCAATAAGCGGGAATCATTCACCCGTTTCCGGTTAACCCCTATCGAATGGCTTGCACTGGAATGGGTGTTATGCGATGTCTCACCATGAACAACTTCGTTTACTTCAAGAATACAGAAACATATCGCTTCAACAAAAGGTGCAGCCAGGTCGGGCATGCTGTTTATGCCCAACAATCGGTGTACATTGATGTCGGGCAACGGTAAAGCTGCTGCCCGACCGGCTGATTTTGTTGTTATTTAAATGTTTTATAAGAATCAAACGAGTAGCCTGGATGAAGTAAACGGAACCCAGGATATTCGTGCGGCACAAGCCTGGATTATCCGGCGTTTTATCTATACGTCGAGCGGCAAACGATTGCGGTTTTTAGCAAAACCAAGTAGGAGCGGCCTTTAGCCGCTCCTACAATATAGATACAGAAGCTAATCAAGCGACATAATAGACTATTATGCCGGGTAATTGTCCTTTTCCCATACAAAGTAACCGGCAATAGCGGAGCGCATTATGACCCCAGAATGGTTGGAAGACGGAAGAAAAGTACCCGATGATGTCATGTACTACATACGGAAGATGGCGGTGTACGCCGTCCGCGTGCTGGGCCAGAGCCCGGAAAAGGTGGCCGAAGCCTATAACTTTGATCGTTCGTGCATTTACCGCTGGCTGAAACAATACGACGGGGGCGGGTTTGAGGCGCTGGAAAGTCATATGCCGCGCGGCTCCGACCCCATCATCACCCAAGCGGCCGACGACTGGATGAAACAGGCGGTGCTGGACAGCACCCCGACCGACTTCGGCTACGACACGAACTTATGGACCTGCCCGATTTTGGCCGCCCTATTGCAGGGCAAGTTCGGGGTGGCGGTGAGCAACACGGCGGTGAGGCAGCACCTGAAGGCGATGGGGCTGACCTGCCAGAAACCTGAATACCAGGACGTGGCAAGGGACGAAGGGGAAATTGCGCGATTTCTTGACGACAAATTCCCAATGATACAAAGGCTTGCCGAAAAGATGGGGGCGGACATCGCGTTTGAGGACGAGGCGGGCGCGTGGGAATCATGACCCGCCACGGGCGGACATGGGGAATGAGCGGGGAAACCCCTGTCATCAAGGCCAGCATGCTGAGGGGCGGATACAACGTGCTGTCCGTCGTCACCTCCGAAGGGGAAATGAACTATTCAATTAAGGACGGCACGGTCAACGGGAAGCGGTATATCGGGTTTCTGGGCGAATTGATTGCGGGTAGGAAACGCCCCCTGATCGTGCTGGCTGACCACGCCACCTTCCACCATTCCAAGCAGGTGCGTGATTATGTGCGGGCGCACAGGAGCCAATTGCGGGTGTTCTTCTTGCCGAAGCGGGCACCCGAATACAACCCGGACGAACAGGTTTGGAACGAGGTCAAAAACAACCGTATCGGCAAGCAGCCGGTGAAAAACAAGGAGGATTTGAAGACCCGCCTCACTTCCGCATTGGATTCGTTGAAACAAAACACCCAGCGTATTACTTCTTTTTTCCATCTGCCGGACACCCAGTATGCAGAGGGTGTCGCTTAATCAGCTTCGGACTCTATACTCAAAAGTTTTAGGACTACGACTATCCGTCCTTACTTGCGCCCCAGAGGATGAAGGACGCGCAGTCGTTTTGTGCCGAAAAACTTATTCATAATCACTTAGCTAGCTTTTGCTAGAAGGTAAGCATGGGTAACTTTTCGGTGACGCTATCTTACAACGGAACGGCACACAGCCCGTCGAAGAATTTAGCTTTTAAGCAAAGGTTCGACAGGTTCTTGACATTTTTTGTAGCCGTTTTGATTTTATAACGGCAAACATCATTGGCATAAAATCTTGCCCGTGCTATAAAACAACATAGTTTGTACGTTAATTATTTTTCTCAAACACCGAGGTTTATATGTCCACTCATACCGCATCTGGATTTTTAGGCAAAGACAAACTGGCTACTGAAGGTTCTTCCCAGCCAACCGACAAAAACAGCACTTTTGATTATGCCGGTTTTATGGGGGATTTTTTCAATCCCTCTAATACGTTGGCTTATACGGCAAGCCAAGACGTAGGCGGTGGCAACGTGTTAACCGATAAGGCCAACGCTACTAATGTGGACGGCCGTTTTGTACAGGATGTTGCTAACGTTAATTCTGCGCCTAGTTTTGTGGTGGGAGGTATCGTCACTACTGATTTTGGATCTTCTGATGATTATGGCTACTCCGTTACCATACAAACTAACGGTAAGATTCTAGTTGCGGGCACTAGTGGCGACTTTTCTAATGCTGATTTTGCCTTAGCGCGATACAACAGTGACGGTACGTTAGATAACAATTTTGATAACGACGGCATAGTCACCACTAACTTCGGTTATTATGACCAAGGCAATTCTGTCACCATCCAAGCCAATGGTAAAATTCTCGTGGCAGGCACCAGCTACGGTTACAACAGGAATGATCCTGATTTTGCCTTAGTGCGTTACAACTCCAACGGCTCTTTGGACACAAGTTTTTCCGGCGACGGCAAGGTCACGATCAAACCGGTTGATTTTGGCCAATATGGTTATGCCGTGGGGGATTATGGTAACGCGGTGATTGTACAAGCCGACGGCAAAATTCTCGAAGTAGGCACCAGCTTGAATTTTAATGGTGCTAATACTGTTTTCACTTTAGTACGTTACCAAGCCAACGGCACTTTAGATTCCAGCTTTGGTAGCAATGGCATAGCCACCACCACTGTTGGTAGTTATGACGGTGTCAGCTACGCTCTTCAAAGCGAAGCTAGATCGGTAGCTTTGCAAGACGATGGCAAAATCCTCGTGACGGGAAGAAGCAACACTGACTTTGCTTTAGTGCGTTACAACGAGAATGGTTCGTTAGACACCAGCTTTTCTGGCGACGGCATAGTCACCACTGACTTCGGTTATTATGACCAAGGCAATTCTGTCACCATCCAAGCCAATGGTAAAATTCTTGTGGCAGGCACTAGCTGGAATGGCATTAATTCTGATTTTGCCTTAGTGCGTTACAATCCTGACGGCTCTTTGGACACCAGTTTTTCCGGCGATGGTAAGGTGACTACTGGCTTTATTGCTGATGATTTTGGTCAATCCGTAACCCTGCAAGCGGATGGCAAAATTCTCGTAACGGGGTCTAGTAATGGTAACTTTGCCTTAGCACGTTACAACCCCAACGGTTCGCTGGACACCAGTTTTTCCGACGATGGTAAAGTCACTACTAGCTTTGGTTCTTCTGGCGCGAATGGTTACTCCGTAATAGTACAAACAGACGGTAAAATTCTTGTGGCTGGCTCCAGTTCGAATGACAGTGGCACTGACTTTACCTTAGCACGTTATAACCCTGACGGCAGCTTGGACAAAACTTTTGGTAAGTTGGACACCCTCAACGGCATAGCCAATTACACCGAAGACGGCGCGGCGGCCGTGTTAGATAGCTCTGTGCAAGTTGTCGATGCCGAACTAGCGGCCCAAGGCCATTACCAAGGTGCGTCAATCACCTTGATGCGCCACGGTGATGCAAACGGCGAAGATGTCTTTTCCGGCGGTGGTCAATTAAGCTTCAATGGCAACAACGCAGTATTATCAGGCGTCACCATCGGCACGGTCAGCAACGGCAATGGCACACTAAAGCTCACCTTCAACAACAACGCCACCCAAGAACGGGTCGATGCCACCCTATCATCCTTGGCCTACAGCAACAGCTCCGACACGCCGCCTAATTCAATAACAATCGACTGGACATTCAGCGACGGCAACACCGGTGCGCAAGGCACGGGCGGGGCTTTGACGGCGGTGGGTTCAACCACGGTCAACATCACACCCAGCAATGACGCGCCGGTGCTCGCCGTCCCCGCCGCCATCCACTATACGGACACGGCTTTTGATGACCGCTTCCTGACGGTGACCGGCACGTTAAGCGCAACCGATGTTGACAGCAATTCATTAACCTACGGCATTGCGGGTGGTAAAGACAACGGCGACGGCACAGTCAGCCAGCGTAGCATCTACGGCACGCTGAGTCTTACCCAAACGACAGGCGCCTATAGTTTTATGCCTAACAATGCCGCCATAGAGCCATTGCAAACCGAGGTGTCCAAGCGTTTTACCGTAACGGTGTCGGATGGCTTACGAAGTGACAGTCAAGACCTGCTGGTCAGCATCACGCAAAGCGGCAGCACGGAATCGGTGGGCAATGATACGCTGGTCGGCACTGCGGGCGATGATGTCATTAGAGGGCTTGCCGGTGATGATGTGCTACAGGGCGTAGCGGGCAAAGACAGCCTGTACGGTGGTGTCGGCAATGATACCTTGTTTGGTGGCGATGGTAATGATGCCTTGTACGGTCGCGATGGAGATGACACCTTAATCGGCGGTAAGGGCGATGATCTGTTGAGAGGCGGAGCAGGCAGCAATACCTTTATCTTTAACAGCCCGCTCACGGCGGGTGTCGATAAAATCACCGGTTTTAAACCGACTGATGACACTATTCAATTAGACAACGGAATTTTTACCCGCTTAACAGCCAGCGGCGAGCTAAGCGCCGATTACTTTATCATCGCTGCATCGGCAGCAGACAGTGACGACTATCTGATTTATCACAAAGTTACCGGTGCATTGTTCTATGATGCGGACGGCAATGGCGCAGGTGAGGCCGTGCAAATTGCTACCTTAGGCGTGAATCTGGCGTTAACGAATGCCGATTTTGTCGTTATTTAAAGCATTCATGGCTCGCACAATTTTGAATACCTGTAGAATTCGGCGAAACTCATGATGGTCTTACAAATTTTGATTAGGAATTTTGATAAGTTTCGCTAAAGCGCTACCCGCACTACCGCTCTTTGCTCATCCATGTTAATTAAAGGGAATAAATGCTAAAAAAACTCTTGCTCACTCTGCTTGCCATACTCGTTATCTTCGAAGAATGGCTTTGGGACATGCTTACTGCGGTCGGGCAGTGGCTGGCCCAGGCGCTTAATCTGGAACGCTTCGATGAGCGACTGGCGCGGGCATCCCCTCATCAAGCTTTGCTGGCTTTTCTCATTCCTTTCGTTGTCATTACTCCGCTCAATATCGTTGCTCTTTTTCTGTTGGCGCATGGCGGTATCGTTGAAGGTATTTTACTGGAGATTGCGGCCAAGTTATTGGGAACGTTATTGGTGGCGAGAATCTTCAAATTGGTGCGACCTGCATTGCTGACATTTACCTGGTTTGCCAGATTTTATAGTGCGATCATCGGATTGCTGCAATGGGCGCACAAGCTGATTCATGATTCCGCTATCTATCAATTGAGTTTGCTGATTAAATCGGCGGTAAAAAATCGGGTCAAGATTTTTCTGTCCTATTTCCGCCGTTGATACCCATGAAGAATACTGCGACAATGTTTGAAAACTGGCGATATACTCTGAACGGTCAAGTTTTGAGTTTCCTGGGAACGCGGCCATCCTGACCGCGACTAGGGCAGGTGAGACGCCTACGTTCTCAGGTAAAGCCAGGTCGGGCATGCGGTTTATGCCCGACAATCGGTGTACATTGATGAATTCAAACTCGCAGGTAACCCTGCAAGACCTACGAGGTTTTTAAAACCTCGTAGGTCTAAATCCGGCAGCTAATAAGAAGCTACCAATCTGCAATATATCCCAATGATTTTTTAAACAACTTATTACACATTGAAACATCATGCATTTAACCTGCACTTGAACATGATTGTACGCAATATACCGTTGCCAGGTAAAGATTGACGGCGATGGGTTCGACGGTAATAAGTGGTTTGTATTTTAATGAGGTGGCCCTGATAGCCTACGGCCTGCTATCAAAAAATCACTGCTCCCCAATGGGGTGGGCGACCACATTATGAGATCTTTTTAGTTAAGCGGTTTAGCTCTTTTTTCGTCCGCTCAGTCAGGATTTTTTGACGTTCAATCGCCCATAAATTTATACCCGTTTCCAACGGGATTTGTTGCTTGTCGATCATTTCACACAAGCCCTGACGCATTGCAAATAACCGGATAATACCCGTGTCTGTTCGGTGTTTTCTCAACAAATCGTCAAACTCTTTTTTGTCGGCCGGATCATTGCAATAGTTTTTTGTCGCGTCTTTCCCGGCTGCCGTAACAGGCAGCGACACCGCACACAGTAAAACCAGCAGCAAGATAGTTGTCATCTTGTCATACATTCTTCATGTTCCTTCTTATCTGTTGCCTTGGCTTCTGTCTTGGTTTGCCAAACGGCGGTTAAATATACTGTGTAACCCTTCATATCCTTGCCCTACAGCAAGGATATGAAGGGTTATGAAAAAAGTTATTACAATAAGCCATGCTCTGCAAAAGAATAAGGCTGCCCGTCGCCAATAATAAAATGATCCAGTACGCGTATATCGAACAAGGCCAGGGCCTGTTTGAGTTTGTCGGTGATGGTTTTGTCGGCCTGGCTGGGTTCGGATATTCCGGAGGGATGGTTGTGGGCGAAAATAACGGCGGCGGCATTGTGACGTAGGGCTTGCTTGGCGACTTCCCTGGGATAAACGCTGGCGCCGTCTATCGTGCCCCTGAATAATTCATCGAGCTGGATGACGCGGTGCTGATTGTCCAAGAACAGGCAGGCGAAGACTTCGTAGCTATAGCCGCGTAATTGTGCGCTGAGATAGGCGCGGGTTATTTCCGGGCTGGTTAGCGCATTACCGCGTTGCAGCACTTCTTTAAAATGACGCTTGGCCATTTCCAGCACGGCTTGCAGCTGTGCGTATTTGGCGTTGCCTAAGCCGTTGCCCAGACAAAAACGCTGCTGGTCGGCATCGAGCAAGGCTTTTAGCGAGCCAAAATCGCTGAGTAGCTCACGAGCTAAGTCGACAGCGGATTTGCCGGGCGTGCCGGTGCGTAAAAAAATAGCCAGCAGTTCGGCATCGGTTAACGCGCTCGCGCCGCGCTGCAATAATTTTTCTCTAGGCTGGTCTTCGGCGGGCCAATCTTTAATAGCCATTGCAGCTTACTCCAATGAGCCAGAGGACATAAGCGACGCATGACGCGCCCCTTATGCGGTTAAGGCCTGTACACGTTCGCCGTGTTCAGCCATAGGTCATGCTTATTGCACAGGCTCAGTGCGTGGATGTCGCCGCTATAGTTCTCCAATGTGAAAGTGGAAAGCGGGACTTTGTCTTCCAATGGGTTAAACAGGTGTTCGTCGAGGAATTTATAGTCTTTATCGAGCAGAACATGTTTGACGATATAGTGTTCGTAGCCTTTCATTTCATGGGGTGTTACGACTTTAACAATGGTTTTTCCCGCTTCTTTTGTTACTTCAATCGTCGGCAAATGGGTCGCGACTTTCCCGCTCCAGCGGCCTGGCGACGTCTTCGTGTAATAAATATCACTGCTTATTGTTGCCTGTTGTTCAGCCCCGGCCAGTGCTTGTGGGGCGATAATGCCTGCACCGACACCGGTTAAGCTTAATCGGATAAAATCACGACGTTCCATACTTATTCCTCGCTATTAATAGTTGATTGCATGTTAAGTTGATGGCAGGGCTGGTTTGCCTTACGTATATCATTATTCATTTCCGCTGCTTTGATAAGCGCTTTTTCGATTTTTAGGCGATTTTAAATAATCGCGGATATTCGCCAGGCCGCCGAATGCCAGCGGAGCGCCGCCAATGGCGACGGCATCAACCAGGCAATACCAGGCTGCGACGCCGCTGGGCGGATTGCCTTGCGGCAATTGCAGGACCGGGTCGATGGCGGCCCATTTCCAGGTGCCGACGGCGGTACCTATGAGCTCCAGCCAGGTGGTAATAAAAAATGCGGCAAGGTAAACCATCGGTGAGCGGCCTTTAAAAAGATAGGCCAGGAATACGCAGTACAGCAGGGCGCCGACGGAATCGCCTTGCTCGGCAAGCCCGCTGATGCCCCATATCGACCAGGCGCCGCAGACAAGGACGACGAAGCCCGCAATCGCCCTGGCATGGTTTAAAAACAGCCCGGAGCGCGCCAGTGCGACGGCGGTTAAGTACACCATGCCGTGTCCCGGCGGCACATAAGCCGGGACGTTGCCGAAGCGGTAGGTATATCCGCCCATATAAGGGGAAGCGAAATGTTCACCGATCGTTGCAAAAATAATGGCTATCCCGACCTGCATGCGGACTTCCTTATTTTCGCCCGATAACAGGCAGGCTAGAAATATCCATCCGCAGATTCCTAAGGCTTGTTGTTTGTCAAGGTCAGCATTGGCATCGCTGAGCAGGCAAACGGCTACGCAAAAAAAGGTGAATGCCGCGATAAAATAATCGCGGGTTTTATGGGGGTAGACGGTATTAGCGTCCGGGAAATGGCGCAGCACAAAAACCTCTCACGGTGTATTAATTGAATAATCGGGATTTAGACGAACAGCCAGGCTATTGCGGCATACCTGCCCAATTTGCCTAGTAATATGACCAGGCAGGCCGGTAACCAGGGCAAATTCAGCCAGCCACCGGCAAAACATAAGGCGTCGCCGATAACAGGCAGCCAGCTGAAAAAAAGCGTCCAGAGTCCTCTTTTTCTTACGAAAGCGAGCGCTTTTTGTCTTTTTTCAGGCAACAATACGGCAGCCGGCAATTTTTTTGCCGCTAAGACGCCTAAGCCCCATGTTGTCATGGCGCCTAAGGTATTGCCCAGGGTCGCAATGATAAGCAATTGGGCGATAGGGTAATGCGCCGCCGAAACCATATAAGCCAGGACGGCTTCGGAACCGCCGGGAGCAATCGTAGAGGATATAAATGCGCTGATAAACA
>SCST01000700.1 GCA_004299465.1 Methylovulum sp.
TCGAACGCATCCTGGAAATACTCGATAACAGTGAAGCCGGCAAAGCCGCCGGTCGGCAACGTTATCGCCAATACCAGCAGGCGGGGCTTGACATGGCTACGCATGCCATCCAGCAAACCTAGGCAGGGTGACATCAGCCGCCCCTGGCCTGTCCTTGGCCGGGGTTGATCCACGGTTAGAGAAAAGCCAAGTACGCGGTGCGTACTTGCTACAATTTATTTCGTACACATGTCTAGTTCAGTTACTTACCAAAGAGTCCGATGCTTAAATTTACCGCCAATTTGAGTCTGCTATTCAGCGAAGCAGCGCTTATCGATCGCTTCAAGGCCGCCAAGCAACAAGGTTTTAACGGTGTTGAAATCCAGTTTCCATATAGCCTGAGCGCGGAAAGCATCCGTACTGCGCTGCAGGAAAACGAGTTGCAACTGGTGTTGTTCAATGTGGATGCTGACGACTTGTTGCAAGGTGGCGAGGGACTCGCCTGTGTGCCGGAAAAACGTGGGCAATTCCGTTCAGCCGTAGAACAAGCGCTTGGCTATGCGCAAATTTTAAAACCGGAAGCGCTTAATGTATTGTCGGGGCGATGTTTTAAACAAGAGCGGCTGCCGGAATACCTGGAAACCTTTAACGATAATCTTAGCTTTGCCGCCGGAGCATTTGCAGCTTTAGGCATTAAAACAGTTTTTGAAGCGATCAACACGCTGGATATGCCGGGGTTCATTATCCATAGCGGGCGGCAGATGCTGGATACGCTGGAACAGCTCAATTGCGCCAATTTGTTTATGCAATACGATGTTTATCATCTCTACAGGATGGGCGAAGATCCGGTGGAATTTATTTCGCGCCACGCCGACAAAATCGGCCATATCCAGTTTGCGGACAGTCCGGGACGAGGGCAGCCGGGCACCGGACAGATTGATTTTGACGAGCTTTTTTCAAGCATTGAGCAATCGGCTTATACGGGCTGGGTAGGGGCGGAGTATAAGCCCGTGGTTACAACGGATGACAGTCTGGGCTGGTTCCATCAGTACCGAATATTAACGGCCTTGCGTCAGCTTTAAATATTTCTGGTACAAGCTTTCGTTATCTTCAACATGCTGCGGGTCTTTTGTTATGCAGTCGACCGGGCAAACTTCCATACATTGGGGCGTACCATGATGCCCAACGCATTCGGTACATAATGACGGATCAATCACATAAATATCCTCGCCTTGTGAAATGGCACCATTCGGGCATTCCGGCTCGCAGACATCGCAGTTGATACATTCATCATGGATAATTAGGGACACAAGTTACTCCTGTTTAAATTTTTCGATTAAGGTTTGGCGCACAATATCAGGGACAAAGCTCGATACATCGCCGTTAAGCTGCGCGATTTCCCTGATCATGCTCGAAGAGATAAATTCATATTGTTCCGCAGGCGTCAGGAACATCGTTTCCAGTTGCGGCGCCAAACGCCGGTTCATGCCGGCAAGCTGGAATTCGTATTCGAAATCGGAAACGGCGCGCAGGCCCCTCAAAATAACATTAGCGCCTTGCTCCCTGGCGCAATCGACCAGCAGGTTATCAAACCCGATCACCCGCACATTGTCGAATTCGGGCGTTACCGCTTTAGCCAGCGCAACACGTTCATCCAGCGAAAACAGCGGCGTTTTACTGCGGTTAACCGCCACGGCAACAATAACCTTGTGGTAAATCCTGGATGCCCTGGAGATCAAATCCAGGTGTCCATTGGTAATCGGGTCAAAAGTACCGGGATAAATTGCGATGATTTGCATAAGTTAAAGCTCAAATGGCTGCTAAAAGCGGTTTTAGGCGGTTATTATACGGTATCCGGGCGATAAGTTGTCGATTGGGTGCAACCTGCTGATAGTCGCAGAGAGGGATGGAATGTGTCTGGCTTATTTAAGCCAGCTATGCGACAACACTATATGTCCCGTGCGACTTGGTCGTATGCAAGGCGCGCGCGGCGCGCCCTACGGAAGAAAGTACAAAAACTTCTGGATGGGTATAATGCTGAATACCGTACAAACTGTCGGATTGAGTTTCTTGCCGTCATCATTTGCTGTCTATCGGCTTGCCTTTCAAACGGGCGAAAGGGTCGCTGTCGTCAATATCTTCCTCTTCCTCATCTTCTTCTTGCGGTAGTTTTTTATCAGTCCGCTTGGTCTTTTTGGGGCTAGGTTCGGCGTCTATAGGCTTGCTGGTATCGAGAAGAATGACATCATCAGGTGATTTGGTGTTTTGATCAGGCGTTACGGTAAAGCTTGTAAAGCTGTCGCTTGTGTTAGTTATCGGCGCGGCGATTTTTGTTGCTACGGCTTTGGGTTGGGGGGCAACCGTATGCGTGACAATCGGCGTGTATGGCAGATATTCACGAGCTATCAGTTTCGATAAGGCGTCGTAAAAATCCAGGTAAAATTTAGGCGATACGATACCTGTGCCTATCCATTCTTCTTTCTTTTGGAAAGGCAGCGGTACCGGCAAGGTCACGCCGGCAAATCCAGCCTGCACCCAGGTTTCCTGTTTTTCCGAGACATTAAAGGTGGCCGACATCACGACTTCTGTTGTGTTTTCCTGGGTGACGGAGAAGGCGATGGATAATTTGATAAACATCATTTTATCTTTGTCGTCTTTTACGCCTTGAGTTCCCGTTGCTGAGATCAGCTCGGAAGCGGCGTCGGAGTGATCGACCTGATAATTTGAAATGATTAACAGCCGTTTGATCGCATCGTAAGTGATCTGCTTATTAAACGGGAACAGGTGTTTTTGATAGCAACGGG
>SCST01000701.1 GCA_004299465.1 Methylovulum sp.
GACAATTCCGTTAGCATCGGCCGCTTCGCGGAATACAGTAAATACATCAATAAGCATAGTGTTCCCTGTTAATTAAAATCTGAATCCCATCAGGCATACATCATCGCGCCGCCGCTGCTTTCCCTGATAGTCATAATACGTTTGCATAATAATATCTTCCTGCTCCGGCATGGGCTTGAGGTAATTTTCGTGAATCAGCGTCGAAAAGCGTTTTTTGCCGAAAGCGATTTTTTTTGGCCCGCCAATCTGGTCGATGAGACCGTCGGTACTCAGGTAGAGGCACATGCCTTGCGTTAGCTGGAGCGATTGATTAGTCCATTCATAATCCATCGGTGTGTCGACATAACCGACGCCCTTGCGGTTCGGTTCCAGTAACTGCACGTCGCTTGATGTGTCGCGGATATAAAATAACGGTGTTTTGGCGCCTGCATATATGAGCGTGCTGTTTTGCGTATTAACCCAGCAGAAAGCCGTGTCCATACCGTCATCGGACTGCCCCTGTTTAGTTGAAGAAAACCGGTCTGCATCCATGTTTTCGGCCCCTGATTCATTGAGTTGGCCAAGCGCCATCTTGACCTTTTTATTCATGATCGCCAGTGCGCCGGCAGGATCGTGGCGATTATCTTCACGCAGGATATGGTCGAGGAAAGACGCCATGATCAGCGTCATGAATGCGCCGGGAACGCCGTGCCCTGTGCAGTCGATCAGGGCGAGAAAGAAGCCGTCGGCAAACTTTTTGCAGAAGTAGTAATCGCCGCCGACTTTGTCCCGCGGTTCCCAGTGCATGAAATAATCCTGCAATACGGCGTTCATGTCTTCTCTTGATGCGCGCAGGAAGGATTTCTGGATGACGCTGGCGTAATTGATGCTTTCGGTTACCAGCCGGTTTTTTTCCGCCTGCAGGAAAGAAACCACTTTGACCAAGTCTTCACCGGTACCTAAGCCTAAGTAATCACCATGTTCATCGGTGATAATAAAGCCGTCGTTGAGCGTTTTACGACCGGAGTCCAGGACCTTGAAACTCAGCGTCTGGATGCTCATGTTCTGGTCGACAATCAGCGGGTCCTTGTCCATGAAGGCAATGCAGCTTTTCCTGTCGAATAAATCATGGCGGAAGGGTTTGGCCATGCCTTCCATAAAGAAATTACGGTTAATCAGGCCGATTGGTTTGTCGCTTTCGATGACGGCAATGGAAACCAGGTCAGGGTGCTCATCCAACAGCTTGCTAATTTCAATGTTGGTATGCCCCGGCGATACCGAAGGGCAGATTCTCAGGAGACTACTGGCAATATATTCTGCCTCGATTTCGGACAGCCCGGCTCTCGATTGATTTAATAGGGATTGGTCAAACATTGATTTGCCTTCACGCTGAAAATGCCGTAAAGATAGAGGAGCCGTATTACAACATTATGAATCCGGGCGTTGCGGTGATGAGCCGGTACAGTACCTGCCGCGCTTATGAACCACGTTACCGGACTGAAAATGTAATCGGGGTTAGTTTGATACCGTTGTAAAACCAGCCTGTTACGGTAATGAATTTTAAGATGGGCGGCCGACGCATATCAGCAATTGCCTGGCGTAACGCGTTTGCCGGCCTGTTGATGGCGAGTAAAAAGTGAGAACCGTGTCACGGCACAACATTTCATGTACATCATGAAAACAAGAACAGCCAATCGAGCCGTAGGAGGGCGACAGCGCAGGAGTTCTGCTTACCAGATGCCAGGCTGAAAATGCCGGTCATTACGCACAGTCAGGTGATCCCCGGTCTGCGCAATGACAAACAAGCCTTGGCGATAAGCATATTGCGCGACATTATCCGGTAACACCATCGCCGTCACTGCGCCCATGATACGTTTGTCCGCATAAGCAGGTAACAATTGCTTCAGTTTTTCCAGGCGTTTGACATGTTCGTTAATGTCGTCAATGCTTAACGTGCTTTTACATTCAATCGCAATGACATCGGTATCATTGACGACTAATAAGTCTATTTCAATGCCTGCGCCATTACGTTGGGAGCTTACATTTTGATGGACTTCGTGTACGTCTATGCCGCGTTCCTGGAATAAACGCACTGCCGCAGGACGCACCATTTCTTCAACAAAATCACCCAGTTTGTTACCTAAACGGCCGATGCTCTCGGTAACTTGTTTTATTTTCCGGTCGGTTTCCTGCATTTTCCGGTCAGTTTCCTGCATCTGTCGATCTGTTTCTTGAAATTTCCTGTCAGTTTCCTGGAATAATTTCCAAATATCTTCTAATGTAGGTTGGGACAAGCTCATAAATACCTCCAATCGTCTTATATCGTGTTCAAAGAGTGGATAATCCGGCCGGCCTGCAAGGTATGCGTCACTCTGCCTTTCAGGGCTTGCCCCCAAAATGGCGTATTGCTGCCCCGGCTTTTCCAGTTGTCTGCATTGACCTGCCATTCCAGCTCTGCGTCGAAGATGCAAATGTCCGCCGATAATCCGGGTGTAAGGGCGCCGCTGTTTAACCGCAGTATGCGGGCCGGATTTTGGCTTAACGCCGCGATACCTTGCTCCAGCGTTATCGCATGCTTGGTTACCAGTCTGAGCATTAACGGCAATAAGGTTTCCAGCGACGAAACGCCGGGTTCTGTTTCCGGGAATGCGCCCAACTTGGCATCAATATCATGCGGTTGATGGTCGGAACAAATACAGCTTAGCGTGCCGCCAGCGAGTCCTTGCCTTAAATACTGTTTATCCGATTCCGTGCGTAACGGCGGCAAGACATGATAAGCGCTGTCAAAAGGCGTCATATCGTTTTCTGTCAGGTGCAACTGGTGAATGGCGACATCGGCGCTGACATCCAGGCCGTATTTGATGGCCTGGTGTATCTTGATGACCGAACGCTTACAGCTTATTTGCCCGAAATGTACGCGGCAACGGGTCAGTTCGGCGAGTTCCAGGCATTGATCCAGGGCGATGGTTTCCGCGGCATCGGGCGTGCTCGGCAAGCCGTAACGCGTGGCGAAAGCGCCTTCATGCGCGCAGCCGTTATTGCCCAGCCAATAGTCATTGGGACGGAACATCAGTAACAAGTCGTGGCTGGCGGCATATTCCATCGCCCGTCTCAAGATCAGCAGGTTCTTGATCGGCCGGTTGGCATTGCCGACCGCAATGCAGCCGGCCTGCTTGAGCGACAGCATTGAGCTTAATTCGTTGCCTTCCAGCTTTTGCGTGAGTGCGGCTATCGGGTATATTTGCGGGTAATCGGCTTTATCGGCCAGTTCCTTGATCAGTTCGGCAACGGCGGCGGTATCGATGACGGGGCTAGTGTCAGGGTGCAGGCACATCGTCGTGACGCCGGCGCTTGCCGCGGCCAGGGTTTCGCTTTTGAAGGTGGCTTTGCGGGTCTGGCCGGGTTCGCGCAAACGGGTGCTTAAGTCTATAAATCCAGGGCAAACAATCTGCTTGCCGGCATCGATGACGATGTCCGCTGTGAAGCCGTCCGGCTCGTTGCTGACCGAAATAATCCTGCCGTCGGCGATATAAACCGGGCCTATGCGATCCATCTCGTTTGCGGGATCGATGATTCTTCCGTGCTGGATGAGTATTTTGTTCATTACACGCCTCCCTGCGGCTGCATCGCCATCGACATAATCGCCATGCGCACGGCTATGCCGTTGCTGACCTGTTTAAGAATAACCGATTGCGGGCCGTCGGCGACTTTAGATTCAATTTCCACGCCGCGATTAATCGGTCCAGGGTGCATCACGATCGCATCGGGTTTGGCTATTTTGAGCTTGCTTTCGGTCAGCCCGAAGCACTTGAAATATTCGCTTTCGCTGGGTAACAGCGCCGAAGTCATGCGCTCTTTTTGCAGGCGCAGCATGATGATGACATCAATATCCTTAAGGCCTTCGGTCAAGTTATGCGAAACGCTGACGCCCAAGGTTTCTACATGGGCCGGTAATAAGGTCAGCGGTGCGATGACCCTGACTTCAGCGGCCCCCAGGATGTTCAGGGCCTGGATTTGCGAGCGCGCGACCCTGGAATGCAGGATGTCGCCGATAATCGCGACGCGCAGCTGGGTAAAATCCTTTTTTATCTGCCGGATCGTGAACATGTCCAGCATGGCCTGTGTGGGATGGGCATGCTGCCCATCGCCGGCATTGATCACGCTGATATGCGGCGCCGTGTGTTGGGCGATAAAATGTGCGGCGCCGCTGATGCCGTGACGCACGACAAACATATCGACAAACATCGCTTCCAGGTTGCGTATGGTATCGAGCAGGCTTTCGCCTTTTGATGTTGACGAGGTTGAAATGCTCATGCTCAGGACATCGGCGGACAGGCGTTTGGCGGCGAGTTCGAAGGTCGTGCGCGTGCGCGTGCTATTTTCAAAGAACAGGTTGACGATGGTTTTGCCGCGCAGTAACGGGACTTTTTTTATCTGCTGGTCAGTCATGCCGACAAAGGATTCGGCGGTATCGAGAATTTCGGTCAACAGCATATTGCTTAAGCCTTCAATGGTTATAAAGTGTTTAAGCTTGCCTTCGGCGTTTAACTGCACATTATCAATCATGGCTTGTCGGGGGCTGAGTTTTCCAAATGGATGGCGAGTGGCGTCGGGCCGGTCAATTTGATGCGCTGGTCGGCGGTTAAAACCATGCGGCTTCCGGCGCAATCCGGTGCAATAGGTATTTGCTTGCCGTCGCGCGCTATCAATACGGCTAAGATCACCTGATTGGGCCGGCCATAGTCGAATATCTCATTCAACGCGGCGCGTACGGTCCGCCCGGTATGAAAAACATCGTCTATCAGGATGATGTCGCGGCCTTCAATATGCGCGGGCACAGAGCTGGGCTTGACATGCGGGTGTACGCCGATTTGCGAAAAATCGTCGCGGTAAAAGGAAATATCGAGCAATCCCAGTGGCTCGTTGATAGCGAGCCGCTGGTGCATGTGTTCGGCTACCCATACGCCGCCGGTACGGATCCCGATCATCAATGGGTTGATCAGTTTTCTGTTGATGACAATCTGTTTCAGTTCAGTTTCCAGGTTGTTTAGTAAGGCATTGATTTCTAACACGGACGTCCTTTTAGATGGGGTGTTGAGCGTGATGATTAAGCCAGGTTTGCAAAATAAGTTGCGCGGCCAATTGGTCTTGTACGGCCCAAAGCTTGGTGGCGCTGACGCTGACGTCATCAAATAAAAGTTGCTTGGCTTCGAAGGTCGACAGGGTTTCGTCCTGCTGGTACACCGGGAGTTGGTAACGTCCTTCCAGTTGGCGGCAAAATTTCAGCATGCGCGGTGTGACGGGATTATCGGTGCCGTCGTGCTGCCTGGAAATGCCGACTACCAGGCCGGCGGGTTGCCATTCCTGTATCAATTTGCAGATACCGGACCAATCGGGGGCCTGGTTGACAGAGCGCAGGGTTTGTAAGGCACTGGCGGTTACCGTCGCGGTTTGGCCGACGGCAATGCCTATTTTTTTGGTGCCGAAATCAAATCCCAGGTAAGTGTCGCCGCGATTATGCTGCAAGAGCGGGTCGCTGTTAGCCATGTCCTGCCGATGTGG
Source organism: Methylovulum sp. (assembly GCA_004299465.1). GTDB lineage: Bacteria > Pseudomonadota > Gammaproteobacteria > Methylococcales > Methylomonadaceae > Methylovulum. The sequence continues at coordinate 5,542 of SCST01000701.1, forward strand.
TCAATTTGTTGATATCGATGCCGATTTGGCCGGCCGCAGCGCTCCAGCGCTGGTTGATCGGCGTGTCAAACAATACCTGGCTGCCGTAAGGCGTCGTCAGCCAGGCGTTTTCTATCATTTCTTTTTCGAGCTGGCCTTCGCCCCAGCCGGCGTAACCTAAGGCCACCAGGTAATGTTCAGGGCCTTCGCCGACGGCTATGGCTTCCAGCACATCGCGTGATGTCGTCAGCGAAATATCGTCTGAAACGGTCATCGTCGCATTCCAGTCGCCGCCGCGTGTATGCAGTACGAAGCCGCGCTCCTGCTGTACCGGGCCGCCGGAAAAAACCGGGGCTTCGGCGGCGGCTAATGAGGTGACCGGTATATTCATCTGGGCAAATATTTCGCCGAGTTTCATGTCTACCGGCTTGTTGATGACGATGCCCAGCGCGCCGTCTTTATTATGCTGGCAGAGGAAGGTCACGGTATGCGAAAACACCGGGTCCGCGAGGCTGGGCATGGCAATAATAAACTGGTTATTTAGGTAAGTAGCTTCATTCATAAGGCTTGGTATTAAAGGTTATCTGGCAGTCATTGATTCATCAGAAAATTTCCAGATTCGGGTAATGCCCAGAATTTTAGGATTAAGTTCTTTAAGCAATTCCAGCGGTAATGGGGCAAACGGGGCGCTCATCCTGACAATGCGTTTGGCCGCGTCATCAAGCGCCGGGTTGCCTGAAGATTGCTTGATTGTTATAGCGTGTATGCTGCCATCCGCATTGATGGTCACATCCATCGTTAATGTACCCGAGAAGTTTTTTTTTGCCGCTACTTCAGGGTAGTTTAAGTTGCCGACTCTTTCCACCTTGCCTTCCCAATCCTTGAGGTATTGGGCGGCAACATAGCGATGGGCGCTGACTTCGGAAACGAATTTGATAGGGGCAGATTCGGCGCTTTGCTGGCTCTGCCTGATTTCCGTACCCATTTGCGCCAGTTGCTGCTGCAGCGTTTCGGGTGATAAGTGCGGGCGCTCCTCGTCGGCGTTAATCCGGGCGGGTTTAGTCGCGGTAAGCATTTTTTGCTCGGCTTTTTGCCGGGTGATGATCTTATGCGCCGCTTTGGGAGCGCTTTCTTCCTGCGTCTGCTTTTTGACCTGTTTTGCCGGGCTGTTGCCGTTAGCGGGAAGCTTTTGTGCCGGTGGCTCCGGTTTTTTATTGGTTTCACCTGCGCCCAGCTGGTTATCGGGTGCTAAAAATTTCGCTTCTTCAGGCGCTTTTTTGGCCGGGGTATTAATCAGCGTAATATCAATCGACCGGCTGACTTTTTCCGGTTTGGGCGCGGTGAAATTAACGCCCAAGACGATAACGACATGGACGATTGCCGCTACAAATAAAGCGATTAATAGCGAATCGTTATTGGATAGCGCACTGGAAGCATTGAATTTGCCCTGGTTTGCCAGGTCTTGGTTGCTCATTGCAGTGCAGATTCAATATGATCCATTAACAGGCCGCAAATATTAAGCCCAAATTGGCTGTCCAGTTCCTGGGCGCAGGTAGGGCTGGTTACGTTAATTTCGGTCAATTTATCGCCGATGACATCCAGGCCGACAAAGACCAGGCCTTTGTCGCGTAACGTGGGGCCGACCTGTGCGGCTATCCATTGATCCCTTTCGGTTAACGGGCGGCCTTCGGCACGGCCGCCGGCGGCCAAATTGCCGCGCGTTTCACCGTGAGCCGGGATGCGCGCCAGGCAATAGGGCACGGGTTCACCGTTGATAACCAGGATGCGTTTATCGCCGTCTTTAATTTCAGGCAGGTATTTTTGCGCCATCACATAGCGGCTGTTGTATTGTGTCATGGTTTCTAAAATTACGCTGAGATTAGGGTCATCCTGGCGACAGCGAAAAATAGACGTGCCGCCCATGCCGTCCAGGGGTTTTAGGATAATTTCCCCTTGCTCTTTAAGGAAATGCCGGATCCTGGCGGGTTCCCTGGCAACCAGCGTCTCCGCGCAGCACTCTGAAAACCATGCGGTAAACAATTTTTCATTGGCATCGCGCAGTGACTGCGGTTTGTTGACGACATAAACCCCCATGCTTTCGGCGCGCTCCAGCAAATAGGTTGCATAAATATATTCCTGGTCGAAAGGCGGGTCTTTACGCATCATGATGACATCGAGTCCGTCCAGCGGCATATCCTGCTCGGCGGTAAATTCATGCCACGCATACGCGTCGCGCTGCACCTTGAGCGTGCGTGTTCGCGCGTAGGCCCTGCCGTTTCTCATGTACAAATCATTCAGTTCCATATAATGCAACTCCCAGCCCCTGGCATAGGCTTCAAGCAGCATTGCAAAACTGGTGTCTTTTTTTATGTTGATACGGGTTATGGGATCCATAACCATACCGAGTTTAATGGGCATTATGTTTCCTTAGGTGAGCCGTAACGGGTTCATTTTATAGATTGTTGTTTACCTTGAAAAGAATTTTTGG
>SCST01000702.1 GCA_004299465.1 Methylovulum sp.
GACGCCTATCATTAACTCGCGGCCGCTGTGCGATTTGAACATCGGCTCAACGGTCATGCCGACTTCGTTGATGTCAGGGTACTTTTGTTTAATTGCCGTTTCCATTTCGAGGAAGTTGCGGGAAATATCCTGGACACTGTTGATATTCAGCCTGACCCCGCCGATGTCGGATTTGTGGCTGAATTCAGCCATATTGACTTTCAAGACGACAGGGAAGCCCAGCGTTTCACCGGCAATCATCGCATCTTTGGCATTGGCGACTTTGATGGTTTGCGTGACCGGGATATGGAAGGCGGCAAGAATGGCCTTGGCTTCTTGTGCCGTCAACACCTGCCGGCCTTCGGAAAGCACCCGTTCGATGATCAAGCGGGCGCCGGCGACATCGGGCGCAGCCAGTTCGTTGCTGGGCGACGGGATTTGTTTGAGCAGGATCTGGTTTTGCGTATAGTGGGTTAGCAACGAAAAGGCGTCGACGGCGACTTCCGGCGTGCTGAAATGCGCGACATTGCTGTTCGCAAACAGGTTCCTGCCTTCCTGCACCCTGGCGCCGCCGGTCCATGACGCCAATACCGGTTTGTTGCTCGCGGCGGCGCCGGCAATAATGCATTCGGCAACCTGCGTCGGGTTGGTCATCGCCTGCGGGGTTAAAATGACCAGTACGCCGTCGATATGGTCATCGTTAAGACAAACAGCCAGCGCTTTTTGATAACGTTCCGAGGTTGCGTCGCCGAGAATATCCACCGGGTTGGCATGGGACCAGTGCACCGGCAATACGGCATTTAACGCCGCTATGCCGGCCGGGCTGAGTTCGGCCATCTTGACGCCGACATCTTCGGCGCGGTCGGTGCTCATCACGCCGGGGCCGCCGGCATTGGTAATAATCGCGAGGCGGTTGTCGTTAACGACATAATTGTTCGCCAATACCCGTGCGGCCGAAAACAGCTCGGTGATGCTGTAAGCGCGCACGACGCCGGCGCGGGCAATCGCGGCATCAAACACATTATCGCCGCCGACCATTGCGCCGGTATGCGACATTGCGGCTTTGCAACCGGCTTCGTGGCGGCCCGATTTTATCAGGATAACGGGCTTTAAGCGGGCGGCGGCTTTAAGTCCGCTTAAAAAACGGCGGGCGTCGCGTATGCCCTCGACATACATCAGGATGCCCGTAGTCTTGCTGTCGGTGGACAGGTAATCGAGCACTTCGCCGAAATCAATATCCGCGGCCCCGCCCATCGAGACTACGGTTGAAAAACCGATGTCCTGGGATTTGGCCCAATCTAAAATTGCCGTACATACCGCGCCGGATTGCGACAACAAGGCCAAGCTGCCATCCTTGACGATGCCGTCGCCGAAGGTTGCATTCAGGTAGCCGCTAGGGCGAATCACGCCCAGGCAGTTGGGACCTATGATGCGGATGCTGTAACGGTGGGCAATATCCAGCACTTCCTGTTGCAGGCGGATGCCTTCTTCGCCCAGTTCGCCGAAGCCTGCGGTTATAATAATGACGGATGTGACGTTTTTTTCGCCGCATTGGCGAATGATGTCGGGGACGGTCGGCGCCGGCGTGGCAATGACGACCAAATCAAGGTCCTCGGGAACGGCATTCAAATCGGGGTAGGCTTTTAAACCCAATAATTCTTCGCGCTTATTATTGACGGGATACAGGCCGCCTTTAAAACCGGCCTCCTGCATATTCAGCAGCAGTCGGAAACCTACGCTTTCAGCGCGTTCGGATGCGCCGACAATGGCTACTGATTGAGGCGTGAAAAAACGGTTTAGATAATGAGGGCCCATAAGTTGCTCCGTGAAGAAGATAGTGATCGAGAGAGTAGCATTTTAGCGAGCTGCCTGGATTAAATTTTAATGAATTTTTTGAATGGAATCGTACAATTATTAACCTTGGCGACCGGGTGATATGCTGTGTTGTTTCTGGAAGTTTCTTATCCAATTGATTTAATAGTTAAAAATAATTTTTCAGGTCTTGCGTATTGCTATAAAGCCGGTTCGCGGGCAAAAGTGGTCAAGGGATTAAAGAATGCCGGCTTTGCGGTAGGTGAGAAATGTCAACAATAATGCACAGGAAGATCCCGATTTGAATAAATACATCATCAAGTACATGCCGATGGTCGAGATGATCGGCGTTCTTATGCGCATCTTCAGTTTCAGCCTGGGAGCTGGCTGGGTCCCGAGAGTCCTTTTCTCTTCGTCTGGAGCTTCAATACGCTGGATGCCGCCATCTTGTCGTGGTGTTCCATCCTGAAAAAAGACCATACTTATACGATGCTTAATATACTTTGGGTGATGGTTGGCGTCATCAGCATCTGCCGCCGCCGGTGTTATTCATTAAACGCCGGGTAGGGAGCGGTGCGAACCGGGTGACTAAAAAGCAGCGTTAGCCACGATAGTCCGATCATTTTATACGGCTTACACTGTATGCGCCGGCCAGGACGAGCAAAGTCCCGGCCAATTGGCTGATCGTAACGCTTTCATGCAGGATTATAAAAGCCAGCACCAGTGTGCCGATCGGGCCGGTGGTGCTGATTATTGATGCTTTGCCTGCGCCGATCCGGCGTATACCGGCATTCATGAAAAATGCCGGTAACACGGTAGAAAAAATCGCCATGATCAAAGCCAATTCATAGACCTCCGCAGTAAAGTGGATCGGGGTTATGCCGTGCCGGATCACAAAATGCACCAGCGTTGC
>SCST01000703.1 GCA_004299465.1 Methylovulum sp.
ATTTTTTAGAGCAACAGGTATTCCCGCATCCTTTTAAAAGCATCGCAGAGACCGATCTTGAGCAATTGCTGAGCAAAGCGATAGAAACGCTTAACCCCCGTGAAGCGCAAGTGATTTGCGCGCATTTCGGCGTCGATGCCGACCGGGAAATGACCTTGCAGGAGATAGGCTCGGAACTTAACCTGACCAGGGAGAGGGTCCGGCAAATCCAGGTCATGGCGTTGAATAAAATAAAGCTTAATTTTGGACAGCAGTTATTGTGTTTTTTATGATTAAGTTATGTTTCTTATAAAGTCAATCGGTATTGAAAGACTTTTAAAGATAAAGGTGATTTAATTATAACCAAGCCAAATGCTGGGTTTTTACAGATATTGGTGACTGTATAAATACCAATGTGATAGCGGCGTGGAGGCGTCGAGTCTTGAATAGTGACAAGTATCGTACTAAACAAACGTGACTCTAATTGTGACCTTTCGATAAGGTCAGGAGATGAAAGATGAAGAAATATATATTGAACGCGCTGCTTTGGGGGGTTGTGCTTACCGGTGCTTTTCTCATATACGACCGGGTGAACACTACGCCGCCGTTACAAGACTCGTTAGCCTACTCGGAATTTATCACCAAGGTTAAAAACGGATTGGTTGACCGCGTCGAAGTCAGCGGCCAGCTTATTAGAATCAGGACGACAGACGGACAGAATTACGAGACCTTCAATCCCGGCGATCCCCATTTGATTGACGACCTGCTCGATAACAAGGTCCAGATAAGAACTATCCCGCCTGCCCAGCAGTCGCTGTTTATGCAGATATTCATATCATGGTTCCCCATGTTGCTGCTGGTTGTCGTATGGGTTATTTACATGCGTAAAATGCAGGGTAGCGGTGGTTTGGGAGGCAGTAATTTCGGCAAAAGCAAAGCCAAGATGCTCGAAGAAGATAAATTGACAGCGACTTTTGATGACGTGGCCGGCTGTGAAGAAGCGAAGGAAGAAGTCGCCGAGCTTGTTGATTTTCTGTCCGATCCGCAGAAATTCCAGAAACTGGGTGGGCAAATACCGCGCGGCATATTGATGGTAGGCCCTCCGGGAACCGGTAAGACCTTGATTGCCAGGGCTATCGCCGGTGAAGCAGGCGTTAAGTTCTTCACGATATCCGGTTCGGATTTTGTTGAAATGTTTGTCGGCGTCGGTGCTTCAAGGGTCAGGGACATGTTTGCGCAAGCGAAAGAACATGCGCCTTGCATCATTTTCATCGATGAAATTGATGCCGTCGGCCGTCAGCGCGGCGGCGCAGGTATAGGCGGAGGCAATGACGAACGCGAGCAAACGCTGAACCAATTGCTGGTGGAGATGGACGGCTTTAACGGTAACGAAGGCGTCATCGTCATCGCCGCCACGAACCGTGCGGATGTGCTGGACAAAGCATTGCTCAGGCCCGGCCGGTTCGACCGCCAGGTTAATGTCGGCTTGCCGGACGTGCGCGGACGGGAGCAAATCCTAAATGTCCATATCAAAAAAGTTCCCGCCGCAGCCGATGTTGAACTGAAGTACATCGCCAGGGGAACGCCCGGTTTTTCCGGTGCCGAGCTTGCCAATGTGGTCAATGAAGCGGCGCTGTTTGCTGCACGGTCGAACAAAAAAGAAGTCACGATGAGCGATCTTGAAAAAGCCAAGGACAAGATACTCATGGGTGCGGAAAGACATACGATGGTGATGACTGAAGATGACAAGCTGCTCACTGCTTACCACGAAGCGGGCCACTGTATCGTCGGCCAGTTATCGCCTGATCATGATCCTGTCTATAAAGTCAGCATTATGCCCAGAGGCAGGGCCTTGGGTATTACGATGTTTTTGCCCGAAAGAGACCAGTACAGCGCCAGCAAGCGTAAACTGGAAAGCCAGATCGCCAGCCTGTTCGGCGGCAGGATCTCCGAGCTTATGATATACGGCGGCGACCGCGTTACGACAGGCGCATCGAATGACATCGAGCGTGCGACTGAACTGGCGCGCAACATGGTGACCCGCTGGGGCTTTTCAGACAAGCTCGGTCCTTTGGTGTACGGCGAGGAAAGCGGCCAGCCGTTCATGGGTTACCCAGGTTCACAAGGCAGCAAGGTGTCCAGTAATGTCGCCCATCAGATCGATGAGGAAATCCGTGCCGTTATCGACCGCAATTATCAACGCGCAGAAACTATTTTGACCGAAAATATCAGCATCCTGCACAAGATGGCCGATGCGTTAATGAAATGGGAAACGATAGATAAGGACCAGATCGATGCGCTGTTAGCGGGCAAGGACCCGGAGCCGCCAAAAGATGACGACAGTCTCAACAAGCCTAATTTCAGCAAGCAGGAAAAAGTTGAACCGGTTGATATTAAAGCAGTAAAAACCAATATCAACAAAAACAGACCTGCCGGACAAGTTTGAGGTGCGCTCATTTAACGGGGGGGCATAATGCCCCCTTTTTTTTGCCTTGGCCGGCGGAAAAACAGCGCAGTTGCTTGTACGTTAATGAATCGATCGATTGTCCTTTATTTTTTAGCTGTTTGGATTAAAGCGAGAGCTTGTATAATTGCCGGCCTGTTCCGGCTTGATGTTTGCTGTAACCCTCCTCTTAACTCAAACCCTACCTAAAAAATTCTATGGCACTGTATTGTGGAATCGTTGGTTTGCCCAATGTCGGCAAATCGACTCTATTTAACGCATTAACCCGCGCAAAAATCGCCGCCGAAAATTATCCGTTTTGTACCATTGACCCTAATGTCGGCGTGGTACCCGTACCTGACAGTAGGATGGATAAGCTCGCAGAAATCGTCAAACCGGAACGCGTATTGCCGACAACGATTGAATTTGTCGATATAGCGGGATTGGTTGCCGGCGCGTCAAAAGGCGAAGGGCTAGGCAACAAATTCCTCGCCAACATCCGGGAAACCGATGCGATTGCGCATGTCGTGCGTTGCTTTCAGGATGACAACGTTGTGCATGTAGCCGGGAAAATTGATCCGGTGTCGGACATTGAAGTCATCAATACCGAATTGGCATTGGCTGATATGGCTTCCGTTGAAAAAGCCTTGCTGCGCGTAAGCAAAAGCGCAAAATCCGGCAATAAAGACGACCTGCAAAAAAAGCTGGTTTTGGAGCGGGTACTCAAGCAGCTCGATGCCGGAGAGCCTGCGCGTGGACTGGGTTTAAGCGACGATGAAAAAGCGCTGATTAAAGATCTTTGCCTGATGACGCTAAAACCGACGATGTATATCGCCAATGTGCAGGATGACGGCTTCGAAAACAATCCCTTGCTGGATAAAGTACAGGCGCTCGCCGACAAGGAAGGCGCAATGGTTGTTCCTGTTTGTGCCGCGATAGAGGCTGAAATAGCCTTGCTGGAAGACGAGGAGAGGAAAGAGTTTCTTGTAGACCTGGGGCTGGAAGAGCCCGGCTTAAACCGGGTTGTAAGAGCCGGTTATCAATTATTAAACCTGGCGACTTATTTTACGGCAGGCGTCAAGGAAGTCAGGGCGTGGACTATTCCCGTCGGGGCATCCGCACCGCAAGCGGCGGGTGTTATTCATACCGATTTTGAGAAAGGATTCATTCGGGCTGAAGTTATTTCATACCAGGATTTTGTTACTTACAAAGGCGAACAGGGCGCTAAAGATGCTGGAAAATGGCGGCTCGAAGGGAAAGATTACATCGTCAAAGACGGCGATGTCATGCATTTTAGATTCAACGTTTGACAATATAGCGGCGGCTACTTATAATTACCGCCTTTTACATACCTGCCAATGGCGATATAGCTCAGCTGGTTAGAGCACGGGATTCATAACCCCGGGGTCGGTGGTTCAAGTCCACCTATCGCCACCATAAAAATCAATGCATTACCTGATAGTCCAGCAGCAAACCTAAGCTCATGGGACACTAGTACTCAGTCAATTTAATACTGTCGGATAAAGTTTCTTCAACTTTACTCGCGCGTCCTCAGTGGTGAAGCGCCATTCCATAGGGCTGCCCAAAGCATTTCTAGCCGCTTGCCAGACGGCCACTTCCTTCTTCAACGTGTCCTGATCGGGGATGCGCCGGTCCAGGCATTGCCGGGACAGGATGCTCAGTTCTATTTCCGCCATGTTGAGCCAACTGCCGTGTTTGGGCGTGTACCCACAGGGCATAAATAGTGGATGTCCAGGATTCGCCGGGCCTCTTCGGGAGAAAAGGCTTTGTACAAGGAAGCGCCGGTATGGGTGTTTAACACTCCATAACCTAAAGTGATGCGTTCGGCCTGCGGGTAAAGGTCATCCACCAGCCGTTTGATCTGGTGCGCCCAGTCCAGCGCCGTGCGCTGGCCGGTCACGGTGACGTGCCGAAGTCCTGCCAGCGATTCGAAGAACATAAACACGTTGCTCACCCCGTTGCGCTCGTATTCGGTATCGTATTTTTCGACCGAGCCGGGGCTGGCCGGTAGCGGCGGGCGCACTTCCTTGGTCTGTTGCTTGCTGCTCTCGTCCATGCAAATCAACGGATGGGCCGCGTCGTCAGGGTCACCTCATTAAAATAAAAGCTTTTTAAAATCAATGTGATACAATCATAAAAACACCTTAAAATGGCGCTTAAAATTACAACTTATTGATTTAGAAATAAATTTAAAAGTCAAATGAGGTAGCCTTGGCCGCGTCGTAAGTTCCCTTGTAAATCTCCAAAACGTCTTCCATCGCGCAGACGAATTCGGCGTCCTGCTGTGCCGGAATGCACCATTCCTTGTTCTGCCAGGGTTTCAGTTCGTTTTTTTTAGCGCCTGCCGAATCGTTTCGTGCGAAACGCTCTCCACATGCCCCAACTCGACCATCCGTTGACCCAGCAAGCGCAAGGTCCAGCGACCGCGTCCCTCGGGCG
>SCST01000704.1 GCA_004299465.1 Methylovulum sp.
AGGGAATAGCCATCGCTACCTGGCTTCCTCCAAATTTTCCTCCGCCTCCAGCCACACCGCTTCCGCATCATCCAGCGCTTTATCGACCTGCGCCTTGCGTTCCATCAGCTGTTTTAACCGCGCTTTTTCCGATTCGGCATAAACTGCCGGGTCGGCGAGTTGTTGCTCCAATTGCCGCTGCTCCTGATGGTATCGCTCAACCGCCTGTTCCGCTTTTTTCAGCGCGTCATACAAAGGCTTGTGGCGCTGCCTGCGCTCGGCATCAAGCTTTCTCTGGTCTTTACGCGATACGGCCGGCGCCGACTCAAGCGGCATTTTTTCTTCGCCTTTTTTCTGTTCGCTAAGCCAAACGCGGTAATCATCGAGATCGCCGTCAAACGGCTGCACTTTACCGCCAGCGACCAGCAGCAGTTGATCGGTCACCGAACGCAATAAATGCCGGTCATGCGATACCACGACGATCGCGCCCTGGTAATCTTGCAGCGCAACGCTCAAGGCATGGCGCATTTCCAGGTCCAGATGGTTGGTCGGCTCGTCGAGCAATAATAAATTGGGATTTTGATAGACTAATAATGCCAATACCAGGCGCGCTTTTTCACCGCCGGAAAAAGGCTTGACCGGCTCCAGCACTTTATCGCCCTGGAAATCGAAACCGCCCAAAAAATTGCGCAGTTCTTTCTCGCTAGCCTGCTTATCGAGCTGCTGCAGATGCCATAACGGGCTTTCATCGAGGCGCAACTGCTCCAGCTGGTGCTGGGCAAAATAGCCGATTTTTAATGCGTCGGCTTCCAGTCTTTTGCCTGACAATGGCGGCATATCGCCGGCCAGCACTTTGATTAAACTCGACTTTCCGGCACCGTTCGGCCCCAGCAGGCCGATACGGTCGCCGGGCGAAATGGAAAGCCCCGCCTGTTTGATAATCAGGGTTTGCCCGTAGCCGATATCGGCCTTGTCGAGACTGAGCAAGGGGTTCGGCATTCTGCCGGGCTTGGCAAAACTGAAATCAAACGGCGAATCGACATGCGCCATCGCAATCAATTCCATGCGCTCCAGCGCCTTGATGCGGCTTTGCGCCTGCCGCGCTTTCGTGGCCTGCGCCTTAAATCGGTCGACAAAGCCCTGGATATGCGCTATTTCGCGCTGCTGCTTCTGGAAGGCGGCTTGTTGTTGCGCCAGTTTTTCTGCACGCATCCGTTCGAAAGCTGAATAATTGCCGGTATAGATTTCCGCCTTACCTTGTTCGATATGGACGATATGGTCTGTGATCGTATCGAGAAAATCCCGGTCATGCGAAATCAGCATCAAGGTGCCGGGATATTTACATAGCCAGTCCTGCAGCCAGATCACGGCATCCAGGTCGAGATGGTTAGTCGGCTCGTCGAGCAATAACAGGTCGGAGCGGCACATCAAGGCCTGGGCCAGGTTAAGGCGCATGCGCCAACCGCCGGAAAAGGAACTGACGGCATTTTTTTCCTGGTCCGCGGAAAATCCCAAACCGTTCATTAGGCGCGAAGCCCTGGCCTCAGCGGTATATCCGCCGATAATCTCTAGCGCCGCATGGCATTCCGCCAGTTTCATACCGTCATTGGCAAGCTCTGCCGCGTTGGTTTGCTGTTGCAAACGCCGTAATTCCGCATCGCCATCGATCACATAATCGATAGCGGAACAGTCGACGGCAGGTGTTTCCTGCGCGACATGTGCGATTTCGAGCTTAGGCGGCATTGAAAACTCACCCTCATCGAGATGCAACTCCTGCCTTACCAGTGCAAACAGGCTGGATTTACCGGCGCCATTGGCACCGGTAAACCCGACTTTTTGGCCTTTGTGTATCGTGAAAGAGGAGTTGGCGAACAATACCCGCGCGCCGCGGCGCAAGGCTATATTTTTAAAATTTAGCATGAAGAGTTAATGGTTGAATTCAAAAGGAAGCGTTGAACAAGCTAAGCAGCTAAAAATAGAACGCAGATGGCGCGGATGATTATGATTAACATAAGATTTTTCTTAAGTTATCTGTGGTTATCACTTGTGCCCTGTGGGTATAATCATCTGCGTTCCATCGTATTATTTATTGCAAGTGCCTTATTCAGAGAGCTCTTAAGTTTTCCGCCCACGCCAATTGTTTCGGCAAACAAACCGTTTTTAAATCGTAATTTTTGATCGCAAACGCCCTGGCATTTGCGCCCAATCGTTGCCGTTCATCGGCATTTTCCAATAAAGAGACGATTTCATCGCTCAAGGCTTCAGCATCGAAAAAGCTGACCAATCGCCCCGTCTCATTATGACGGATGGCCTCATGTAAGGGCTGGGTATCGCTCGCAACAATGCTGCAACCCGCGCTCATCGCCTCCAGCAAGCTCCACGACAGCACAAACGGATAGGTCAGGTAAACATGAACCGTCGATAATTGCAGCAAGGGAATAAAATATTGGTATGGAATATAGCCGACAAAATGCACACGGCTGCAATCCACCCGGTCTTTCACTTCGTTAAAGAAAATATCCCGCCATTTCCGGCCTTCAGGAGCGCGGCTGCCGTAACTGACATCATCGCCGCCGACAATAATGACCCGTGCTTGGGGTCGTCGCTTAAGCAATTCCGGCAAGGCGCGGACAAACGTATGATAGCCGCGGTAAGGCTCCAGGTTGCGGTTGACGAAGGTAATCACTTCATCTTGCGGCGTTAAGACCAAATTACCGTTCAGCGTCAGGGACGCTGATGGATTCGGTGCTATCGCCCCCGTATCGATGCCGTCGTGAATCACCGTGATCTGTTTACGGAAGCGCTCAGGAAACGTACTCGCCTGCCAATGCGTAGGGGAAATACCCGCATCGGCTATTTCAAAATGCACTAAATTATTGACATTTTTCAAGCGCAGGCGGCAGGCATTGCCGGGATCAGGCACCGAAAACTCGGGATCGAAACCGACATCATAACCTTCGGCATGATAAAAAAACTCGCAATAAATACCCAGCCTGGCATGAGGCCAGACATCCTTCAGGAACAGCGACTCGCCCCAACCGGGATGCGCAATAATCACATCCGGTGAAAAACCTTCGTTTTTGAGTTTGAGCGCAGCCCTGAACGCCGCTTCGCCGCGAATCGTCTGCGTTTCAAAATCCGAAACCCAAGGATGCATATTCGGCGTAGTGCCGCGTGCGGGCTTATAAGTCACTACCCGCAAGCGCTCATGCGCTGAGTGCTGGTTTATAGTCAATACAACAATCTCATGCGCCGGTTTTTTAGCCAGCGCCGGCGCGAGATGCTTGAATTGCCCTGGAAAATTCTGGTGAACAAAAAGTATCCGCATAGTGATGCTGTATTAAAAGGCTAAGATGCGACCGGAAGCGGGAACATTATTTTTTGCGCCGCATCGAGCTGTTCCGGTGACGGCTGCGTGCAAAAAGCAATAGCCCACAAATTAAACGCATTTTGTTCGCGCTGCACCGTCACCATAGCAAAGCCGGCGTTTATGATGGCTTGCGCCAATGTTTTCGCGGTAAACCCGGTGCGGTGCGCCATGAATAAATTACCCTGCGCCATAGCCACGCGGAATCCATACAATATATCCAGCGGCGCAATAGGCCCCGCCGGCGACACATAAGCCGGCTCATCCAGCTTATCTTCGGCGACCAGTCTTGCGACTTCCTGCAAATCCGGTAGCGTAATCAGCGCTATGCCGTCGGGCTTTAAGATGCGCCGAAAACCGGCCAAGGTCGGGATAACGTCATGGGGATAAAGGTGTTCAACATTATGCGAAGACCACAAAGCATCGATAGACCCCGCCTCTATTTTCGACAAATCGCGCATATCGGCAATCACGTCGGGCTGCGCATTCGCATCAATGTCCAGGCGAATCTCCTGCCAGTCATCGCCGCGGAACGCCCGGTGCAATTTTTGCGGATTAAGATAACCACAGCCGACATGCAGTACCGTTTTTTTGTCATTCATTAACTCGCTTCCTTATTCATAAGTTGATTTAACCGGGCACCGTTACGGCGCGAACGGCCTGTATCCGCGCTATCCGGCCCCATTGACGCGGTCGCATTTTAACACAGCGTATAAAAAAACCGCCCCCAGTTTCCCGAGGGCGGTTTCATTAACACGCCATGTTCAGCTCAGCGCCCTATCCTCACGTCATTTAATCTTTACCAGCTCTTTGCCGTCTGTAGAAAAGCGGCAAATACCCGTAGCAAAATTATCGCAATCCTTAGACTGCTCAACCTTGGCGCCGTTTGGACCGAGGTGAATTTTCAACTCGCAATAACTGGCTTCGCTTTCGGAATGCTTTTTCATCACTAATTCATTTTCAGCGACGCTCTTGGCTTCGCCGGCAATATCGGCGGAACAAGGCAGGGCGTCTTTTTCAGCGGCGTTCGGCTCAAAATCCACATCGGCGCTGACTAGGATCTCATCATTGAGCGTGGTGATTTTCAAATGCTGGACATGGTTGCCGTCACGCAGCATATAGTGATCGGTAGCGGCAAAAGCATTGCCGGAAATCAGCATCGCGGCAGCCAGAAACAGTTTTTTCTTCATGTTGTTACCTCTTGTTGGAATTTTTAGTTTATCAGCATAGCGACGAACAGCAAGACGCGATTATTTCGTGACTCATGCCGTTTTGGACAATGCCCGGCCATCACTGCCAGTTATTTTACCTTACCGCAGGCATTTGCCAAAAATCCAGTCAACATTAAATACGCCGATAATAGCCGAGATTAAATTCCAATTTCAGCGATTAGTAGTAACATTAGCAAACGACAAGCCCTTCCCTGATTTTATTATGCACGTATTCATAAAGCGGTTACTGATACCGGCGATCATTTTCCTGTTGTCAATCCATGTCCAAAGCAGCTTCGCCGATGAACAGGCCCCGTCGAAAAAAGACGCCCACACCGCGTTGCAATGTATTGCCTTCAGCCCTTATGTCGGCAAGCTCACTCCCGATTACGGCGCGCAGCCCTCCAAACAGCTGATCGACACACTACTGGACCAATTGATCAAGGAAACCCCGTTCCGGTGCATCATGACTTACGGCGTTATCAACGGACTGGACTATGTCTTTTCCGCGGCAGAAGCAAGACACATGAAAGTGATTGCCATCATATGGATAGACGATGACGTCACCGTTAATTCACAATCGATTTCCAACGGCATCCAGCTTGCCAGGACCTATGAAAAAACGATTATCAGGCTGAGCTGCGGTTCGGAACTCAGGACCCGCCACAACTATGCCTTCGACAGCGAAATCACGCGCTGCATCCAGGCCATGCGTGAAGCCAAGCTAACCCAGCCCG
>SCST01000705.1 GCA_004299465.1 Methylovulum sp.
ACTTTACAGCAAAGTCGGCAGTATCGGATAATCAAAACCCAGATGAATGTGTCTTAACCCGCTTAAGTGAGAACCGAAATGATCAAGAACAGCCGAATCCTGATTGTCGACGATGTCGTCGACAATATCAGGGTCGCAATGAATATTTTGAAGGAAGACAATTACGATTTTTCATTTGCAGGCAATGGTTCGGATGCGTTGCGGCTGATTAATGACGATCCTGACGGCTTTGATCTCATCTTGCTGGATATTATGATGCCGCAAATGGATGGGTTTGAAGTCTGCACGCAGTTGAAATCAAATCCTAAAATACAGGACATCCCGGTGATCTTCCTGACTGCGAAAGTCGATATCGATTCAATATCGAAAGGTTTTGCATTAGGCGGGCTTGATTACATTACCAAACCGTTTCATTCCAGCGAGTTATTGGCAAGGGTTAAAACCCATATTGATTTACATCGCGCAAAAACCCTGCTTAAACAAAATAATATTGCGCTGGAAACCAAGGTTAAATATGAACAAATCCGCTTGCTGACGGAACTGGAAGACAGCCAGAAAGAAATTATCCATGTGCTGACCGAGTTGATGGAAGCGACTTCCGATGAAACCGGCAAACATATCAAACGCGTTTCCGAATCTTCCGCGCTATTGGCTAAATATCACCCGTCATTGTCAGAAACGGACAGGCAAACGCTCTACCATGCAGCGCCCATGCACGACATCGGCAAAATGACCATTCCATCGGAAATCCTGCATAAGCCCGGCTCCTACACTGAAGACGAATTTACGATAATGAAACAGCATACCAGCAATGCCTATGCCTTATTGAATCGCTCGAACCGGCGCTTGATGAAAGCGGCCTCTATTATTGCCCATGAACACCATGAATATTGGGACGGCAGCGGCTATCCCAGGGGCTTGCGCGGCAGTGAGATCCATATTTACGGCCGTGTTGTCGCCTTGGCCGATGTGTTCGACGCATTAACTCACTCCAGGCGTTACAAACACGCCTGGGAGATTGACAAGGTAGTCGACTATATTAAGGATCGTCGGGAAACTCAATTCGATCCCGAGTTGGTCGATATTTTCATGACACACCTGGATGAGTTTATCGCCATTGCGCAAATAAAATAGCCTGGCGTGACGCCTTCCTTCATTACAACATGCGGATTGAAGTTCAGTCATCTTCCCGACAGAACTGCTGTTAATTTAATGTCTTGCGCATTATGGCTGTTAATTTTAAGTTTTGCAGGGTCGGTCTCGGCCAACGAATCCAATGCCGAAAAAGTGTCCATTCAGCTTAAATGGCAGCACAGCTTCCAGTTTGCAGGTTACTATGCCGCTATCGAAAAAGGCTTTTACCGGGACGAAGAACTGGATGTCTCCCTTAACGAAATTGCTTTTGATAAAGACCTTGTCAAACAGGTCATCGCCGGAGAATCCGAATACGGCACCTCGGACAGCACCTTGCTGATATACCACCTCAAAAATGAACCGGTGGTCTTAGTCAACCAGTTTTTTCAGCACTCCCCATTGGTTTTTCTTTCCAAACGCGATTCCGGCATTATCAGTCCTTTCGAAATGATCGGTAAAAAAGTCGCTTTCAATACGACCAATATTGGCGATGCTCCACTTAACTCGCTGTTATTGAAAACAATAGGCGATTTATCGAAGATAAAAACAGTCCCTTCCGATGAAGATAGCCAGCAAAAATTCATCGACGGCAAAACCGATGTTTTTTCTGCCTATTCGACATCCCAACCGTATTTGCTCAAAGAACAAGGTATAGAAACCAACATCATTAATCCGCAAAATTACGGTATAGACTTTTACGGCGACAACCTTTTCACGACGAGCAGGGAGTTAAGCGATCATCCAGAACGTGTCAAAAAAATGAGCCGGGCTTCGATTAAAGGCTGGCAATATGCGCTTGAACATAGCAATGAAATCATCGACTTGATCGTAAAAAAATACAATCCAAAGTTATCCAGGGCATATTTGCGGTATGAGGCAAAAACGACCCGGCAAATGATCATTCCTGAATTAATCGCATTAGGATCGGTTGACCCTAAGCGTTATGAAGAAGTGGCTGAAGATTACCGCCGTTTGGGCTTTACCGGCAACAGCGTCATCGATAAGCGTTTTTTTTACTCTCCGGCAAATAAAAGCACGGCCAAGTTGCCGTTCACGCCTGAAGAACAGCAGTGGATAAAAGACCATCCCGTGGTGCGGGTAGGCGCTGAAAAAGACTGGCCGCCTTACGATTTTGTCGACAGCAAGGGTCAGCCTATCTGGCTCAGCAGCGATATACTGAAACTCATAAGCCAGTATTCAGGGCTTACGTTCCAAGCTTCCGTTGCCGATTGGCACGAGCTGTTGGAAAAAACGAAACACGGTGAAATCGATTTGTTGCCCGCTATTATGCACTCGGATGAAAGAGAGCGTTATCTAACGTTTTCACAACCGTACCAATTGATGCTGGATTATTTTTTCATTCACGAGGATGTCCAGGCTACCGACTTTGACGATTTAGCGGGCAGGACGGTGGCGATACCGAAAGATTTTGTCCAGATTGATACGGTAAAAAAGCAATTCCCGCAACTGCACATTTTGCAAGTCGATAATCTGATGGCGGCGATGCAAAGCGTTATCGAGAGAAAAGCCGATTTACTAATCGACATTCACTCGGTGATTACCTATTTGCTGAAAAAAAATGCGATTACAACCATTCGGCCTTTTAAAATGATGCCGCCTGGAGAAGCGGAAAAAATGCGCATGGCGGTTCGTAAAGATTCGCCTCTCCTGGCGTCGATTATTGATAAGACGCTGGCCGCGATTCCGTCCGCTGAAAAGCAGCAGATTGAAGATAAATGGCTCGATAGCGTCTCTAAAACCGGCACTAAGCCGGTTTATATATCCAGTTCTGAACAAAAGTGGTTAGCCGAGCACCCGCTCATTCGTTTTTCCGGCGATCCCAAATGGCTGCCCTACGAAGCGTTTGACAGCAGCGGGCGTTACATCGGTATCGTTTCCGAATATTTAAAACTGATCGAACAGAAATTACAGATCAAGCTGGAAATGATACCGACTCAAAGTTGGGCCGAATCCGTATCGAAAATTAAAAACGGCGGCATCGACGTCATATCGGAAACCGTGGATTCGGATTTAAACAAGCAACTGGTTTTTACGAAAGCGTACCTGACCAGTCCTGTCGTCATCGTCATGCGCGATGAAGAAGTCTATGTCGACAGCATCGCCCAAATCAGCACACGCCGTATTGCGTTGATTAAACAATACGGCTACAACCCGGTCATATTACAGCAATACCCGGATATCAAATTTTCCGAAGTCGATAACGTCAATGAAGGTTTGGCCGCCGTGTCGACCGGCAAAATTGACGCTTTGCTATGCACCTTGGCGCAAGCCAGTTTCCATATCAGCGAACAAGGCATGAACAATATCAGGATCGTCGGCAAAACGCAGTTTTCAACGCAGCTCGGTTTCGGCATGACGCCCGCGTTTGCGCCGTTGGTGCCGTTATTCAACCGCGCTCTCGATGCCATCAGCCCGAGTGAACAACAACAAATACTGGAAAACTGGGGCGAAAAGCAATTTGTTGAAAAACTGGATTACCGGCTAATCACGAAAATTATCGGTACGTTTATTGTTATTTTGGTGATCATTTCCTTCTGGGCTCGCAGGCTGATCAACGAAATCCAGAAACGTAAACTCAGCGAACAAAAAGTATTGCTGCTGAATGAACGCTTCGCACTGGCGGCCAATATCGTCTCGCTGGGCGTATGGGAACTGGGAATGGGCGAAAATCCCTCATTTTGGTTTGACGATAAAACGTTTGAAATTTACGGCATGCCAAAATCTTCAAACGTGCCTTTTAGCGCGTGGTTAAAGCTTGTGCATCCCGAAGACCAGGCCTTGATTCATGGCTTGATCGAGAATATGAAGACCGGGCACAGCCCCGCTCATATTGAGTTTCGAATCATTATTCCCGGACAGGGCGTCAGGACTATTTACTGCGGCGCAAGCGGCATCAACGAGAATGGCCGCCTGGCCAAGATTACCGGCGTCAATTGGGATATTAGCGATAGAAAAAAAACCGAAATCGCGCTGGAAAAAGCCAAAGAGCAGGCGGAAAAAGCCAATCACGCCAAATCGCAATTTCTCGCCAATATGAGCCATGAGATCCGCACACCGCTGAATGCCATTATCGGTTTTACCGAACTGCTCAATGAACAGGTCAAAGAGCCGAAACTGGTTTCTTTTGTACAAACGATACAAAACGCAGGCCAGAGCTTATTGGCACTGATCAACGACATCCTGGATCTATCGAAAATTGAAGCCGGAAAAATGCAAATTGCGAAAACGGTTTGTAACCCCCATGATTTATTTACCGAATTGGGCCAGGTCTTCATGATGAAAATGCGCGAAAAAAACCTGGATTTTATTTTGGATATTGACCCTAAAATTCCCAAAAACCTGACCCTGGATTCGGTTCGTCTTCGGCAGGTGCTTTTTAACTTGATAGGGAACGCGGTCAAATTTACCGAAAGCGGATATATCCGTTTAAAAGCGCGCACCAGTAACGAAAACGACATCCACAGCAAACTGGATTTATATATCGATGTTGAAGATTCCGGCATCGGCATCGACGCAACCCAGCAACAACTTGTTTTTAAGGATTTTGAACAATCCGAAGGCCAGGATTACCGGAAATACGGGGGCACCGGTTTGGGATTAGCCATCAGTAAAAGACTGGTTGAAATGATGGGCGGGACTATCTCCGTATCCAGCCAATTAGGCGTAGGGTCTACGTTCACCGTTAAATTGTGCGATGTCGATATCGCCTCCCTGGCGATTGACAGCCCACCTGCGGCACCGGCGGCTCATGCCAAAATACAACTCGACCCCGCCGTCGTGTTGATCGTCGATGATGTCGATAATAACCGCAGCCTGTTAAAGGAAAGCCTTGCGGATACCCTATTGACGCTATTGGAAGCAAAAAACGGCCTGGAAGCCGTCAACCTGGCAAAGACCAATACTATCGACTTGATCCTGATGGATATCAGGATGCCGGTCATGGATGGCTATCAGGCCGCCGAACAGATCAAAAGCTTCACCGATACCCCGATTATTGCATTGACGGCATCCGTGATGCGCGATGAATATGAACGCCTGAAAAGCTCCGATTTCGACGGATATTTAAGAAAGCCGGTGTTAAAAGCGGACTTAATAGCTGAGCTTGTCCGCTTTCTAGCGTACAGCAAAATAGATGAGGAACAGGATCGGGAGGCGTTTTTTCAACTAAGCCCGGACGAGAAAATTCATTTACCGGCAACCCTGGAAAAAATGCGGCAACTGGAACACACCTGCCTACAGAACTTAAAAAATAATAATATCTCGGAAATCCAGAAATTTGCCGAGACGCTCACTACGCTCGGCGAGGCTTATCGAATCCCGGTATTAGATGAATTTACCCGGCAATTACGGGAGCATATCGATTGTTTCGACATCATCGCTATCCAGCGGCAACTAAACGACTATCCCCATTTTATTAAAAGGCTTGCCGATGCGGCTGCGCGATAGCGTTTGGCTAACAAACGCCATCGCCCGGTCCGCGGCCCTACGCGCTCAGGCGCAGGCATCCACCGTATCGCCGTCGAGAACGCGCTGGACAGTCGCCGGCGCAATATCGACCCGCGCCAGTTCCTTCGTCATCGCCGTGTACAATAAGCCGTTCAGGCTGTTGACCGGCACATTGGCATCCGCCGCGCTGTTATAGATCTCCAAATCGCCGTTCACGCCGTCATGCAGGAAAAGCTGTATATCCTGCCCGTTCTTACCGTAATTGCTCAAGCGCGCATAAGTGCCTTTAGCATAATCCGCACCGTTCAACTCATAATCCTCGGGACTGAAATAGCGCGCGTATTTATGCGTGCCGTCAAATAAGCCGCGCACGCAGCCGCGTTTGCTCAAATCCATCGCATGCCCCGAGCACTGCCCCCAAATCGCCAAATACGCATAATCGGCATCCAGCGACGACGCCAGCGTATCCGCGGTAAACAATACCCAGTCGCGGCCCTGCTGTCCGTCCGACCATTGCGCGGATTTATAACTGGCGGGGTCGCGCAGCAGGTTATGCAAGGTAACGCCAGGTAAATGATCCAGCATATCCAGCTCCGCCAACGCGGCGCCGAAGGTTTGCGTGTACCAACTGTGATTTTTCCCGGCCCAATAGATCAGGGTCGGCAGCAGGTCAACCGATGACGCCAATACCGGTACATCGACATTCACAAGCGGCAACAAGCGCTTGACCAGGCTTGTCTTATCCGTCAAACGCGCGACAACGAACGGTAATTGATTGTTTTCGTGGTAGACAAAAGGGCCTTTTTGCCGCAACGGCATCACCACGGCAGGCTGTAAGGCCGTTTCTTCCAGGGTTTCGTAATCCGTCGTTTTCGCGGCTTCGTAAAACCGGCTGCTACCCATGTGCGACAAGGCCAGCTCACCATGATCGGCCGTGAAGATAACCAGCGTATCCTTGGCGAAACCATTGGACTTGACGGCATTCAGCACTTTTAAAACCGCGCGGTCGTTATCGATAATGCAGTTAAGATAGTAATTCAAATAAATTTGCCAAAGCGGCGCCTCTATCTCATGCGTACCGAGGCTGGGCTGCGTATTGTCCAGATAGACTTTGGCCTTGGTCGTGACGGCATCATCAAGGCTGATATTGCCGAAACCGGCCGACAGCATGCTGGCCCATTCATCGAGCGCCGCAGGCCTGGGTCCTGAGGTATCGATACTGTAACCGTTATTGCCATCGGCATTTTGCGGTTTTTCAGGATTCCACCAATATAAATAAGGCCTGCGCTTGGGAATGGAAGAAAGCGGAAATGAATTAGACGTGTTAGGGTCGTATTCGCTAGAGGTCGGGTTGGGTCCCTGGGGCAATTGAAACCCGCCTTGCCGCCCGTCTACATCGACCATCATGATGTCGTGCGGATTGATGAAATTCACCGTCAGTAAAAAAGGTTTCTGTGTTCCCCTCAATTCAAGCCCGGTAGTCTCCAGCCAGGTTTTCGCGTAACCGGCAATATCATCATCACGCATCGCGCCGGACAGCGGGCCCTCGCTATCCCCGGTACGGAACGGTCCCTGCCAGTCCAGGAAGCCGTAGCGATCGGCCATATCCTGGGCGGTCTCTAAATCTTCATCCCTGGCGAGATGAACCTTGCCCTTGTAAGCGCAATAATAACCCGCCGCCGTCAAGACATCGGCCATCGTCGGCACCGCCGCATCCAATGACGCCTGGGTGTCGAAATCCATATTATCGACAACGCCGTTATCGACGGTGTGATGGCCGCTGAACAAGACGCTACGCGCCGGGCTGCAAGGGGCGGTCGGCGTAAAATAATTATGGAAACGGACGCCTTGGTTCCTCAACTGCATGCGTCCTGGAATCGACGCTTGAAACGTAGCAAGCTGGGCATCCGGTATCAACGACTCCACCCGGCTCCAGTGCCGTTCTTCATCACTGACGATCAGCACCAGGTTCGGCAGTTTCGGCCTATCCGCCGCATCGGCAATTTTATCGAGCAACGGGCTAAGCCCGAGCATCGCACTGCCGGTCGCGGAATATTTCAAGAACTGGCGGCGGCTCAATTTAAAAAAAGGTTTCTTATTCATCGTATTTCCCCCGTTAAAATCGTGTTAATAGCGTATTTAAGGATTTTCTGATAATTCGCTTGAACATACTGATCAGATTACCGGCTAAGCACAGGATTTCCCCGGTAAACAGAACGGCTACCAACTTAAAGCGGGACACGGTCTGAGGTTAAGCCGTTCGTGGTGAGCTTGTCGAACCATGAACGGCTTAACCGTCCACCCTTCGACAGGCTCAGGGCGAACGGTTAAGCCTTGCTACTTGTCCCGTCTTAAGTTGGTAGCCAACAGAACGTAGCGATAATACGCAAGAAGAGAAAGGCAACCAAGGTAATATTCACGTTTTTTAAGTGCCGTTATTGCCTAAGCGCATTATCGATATTGATGTCCGCAGGTATCTAGCCGGCGGTAATTCTTGAAAAAAACCGATGGCGGTAGTATGGTTGATCTATAGTACGCTATATAACCGTCATCCGCACCGGATGAGGCGCATGGCCGGACGTCCCCAAAGCTGAAGGAGTTTTTCGTGAACATCATCACCCCGTTATTACAAGACAATAAGCTACCGGCAGTGGATAAGCCGGCAACGGTATCGCCGGTGACGGGCGATATACGGTTAATAGGCGGTTTAAACGAACGCCTGTTCAAGCTTATTGCGTCGATTGACCGCACCGGTTCCATCAACCAGGCCGCCAAGGAAGTCGGCTTGACCTATAAAGGCGCCTGGGAAATGATTGAACGCGCCAATAATTTATCCCCGAAAATATTGGTTTCCACCGCGGTCGGCGGACGCCAGGGCGGAGGCACACGGCTTACGCCGGCAGGCAAGGCCTTCCTGCAATTATTTACCCAAATCCAGGAAGAGCATTGCCAATTCCTGGAAGCAGTAAACCGACGCCTGGCAAGCAGCCAGGACACTTTGTTTTTATTAAAGAGGCTGATCATGAAAGCAAGCGCACGCAATCAATTTTTCGGAAAAGTTACCGAAGTGTCTATCGGGGCGGTTAATGTTACCGTCGTCATTAGTTTGAAGGGCGGGGAAACTATTGTTGCAGGCATTACCAAAGAATCCGCCGAGTCGCTGGGCATTAAGAGCGGCGTCGATGTTGTCGCGTTGGTCAAGGCCCCGCAAGTGATCGTCATCACCGATTTCGGCGGCTATCGCATTTCCGCAAGGAACCAGTTAACAGGCACGGTTTCACGCATTCAAAAAGGCGCGGTAAACTCCGAAGTTGTCATCGACCTGAAAGGCGGTGATTCAGTGGCCGCCACGGTAACCAATGAAAGCATCGAAACGCTGGCGTTAAACATTGGCAACCCGGCCACCGCCGTGTTTAAAGCCGGTTCCGTCATTCTCGGCGTTGCCTCTTGACGCGCCGTTAACATTTGCCGGGAACGCAGCGCAGACTACGACAAAGCTCTAGTCAATGATAAGGCTATGGAGGTCAGGCTTTGCCTGACAAGCACGCCAAGCTCAAGCCTGGCCTCCAAACCTTTGTAACGCACGAATACGGGAACGGTAAGCGCTTTTGTTTTTAACCGAATCCCAAATTCATTACATGGCGCCCGCTTGCATCCCCCCCGGCGCATTTAATTACTTCTTTCCCCCGTCATCAAAATGGGCTAAGCCGAAGCCTGCATCGCAAACCTCTCCTGTAAGAAAAAACCTATAAAGCATGCTTGTTTGTCCTACAAATTTAAAAGCGTTTTTCTGATTCTTAAGCGCTATGTTTAAGACCATAATGGATAAACACAGAATTTAAGGTTTTTATTAATGGATTCCCGCCTCACTCTCAGCCCGGACTGCATAAGTGTTTTGTTGGATGTACATGACATACTGATGGCATGGCGTTCTGACGAAGCCGCCCTATTGCAAGACATTTGTGAGAAATTGTGCTTATCCCTTTCTTTCGACCTGGTCTGGGGCGGATTGCTCGAACCCGATACGACACTATCCGTGCAAGGCGTCGCCGGTAACGGTGCAAAGCATATCAAAGGCGCCAACCTGGCATGGACAAACGCCTCGGCGCAGCATCCGCTTAAGCGCTGTATCGACACCTTATCACCGGTCTGTTTGTCCGGCGGACTGATTGATTTGAACCACCCGTTGTTTAAGCGATTGTCACCCGGCGTCGGTTCGTTACCGAGCCATATTTATCCGCTCTCACTACATAACCGTTGCATCGGCCTATTGGGCGTCAGTACAAAAAACCAGGCCTATCATCATAAGCTGCTGCAATTGATTGCAAGTCATGCCGGTTTCTCACTGGGTATGCAGCAATCACTGGCTGCCCAATACCATATTCAAAACAGCCTGAAACTGGCCGCCGCCGTGTTCGACAATTCACTGGAAGGCATTTTCATCACCGACACGTCGGGAACCATTCTCGCGGCAAATGCCGCCGTCACAAAAATCACCGGCTATGATACGGAAGAACTGCTGGGCAAAAATCCCCGTATCCTGAAATCCGGCCATCATGATCCCGAGTTCTATTCGGCGTTATGGCATGCCGTCCATAACCATAACCAGTGGGAAGGCGAGATATGGAATAAACGTAAAAACGGTGAGATTTATCCCGAATGGATGAGTATTTCGGCAATAAAAAACGAGCAGGGACAGGTCCAGAACTACATCGGCATTTTTATCGACATCTCCAACCAGAAAAAAGCCGAGAGCCGTTTATCCTACCTCGCCTATTATGATCAATTAACGGGCTTGCCGAACCGCGACCTCTTCCATGACCGGCTCAATATGGCCATTTTGCAGGCGAAACGCAGCCAGCAGCAAGTCGCCGTGTTGTTCATCGATATTGATCATTTCAAGCAGGTCAACGACACGTTCGGCCATGCCAAAGGCGACCTGCTATTACAGCAAGTTGCGCTGAAACTGAAACAGGCTTTGCGCGAAAACGACACCCTGGCCCGCATGGGCGGCGATGAATTTACCGTGATCCTGCAGGATTTCGTTAACCACAACGATGTCGAGCTGACTGCACGCCGCTTGATCGGGTCGCTGGATGCGCCGATCAACCTGGACGACCAGGATTTGTATATCTCCGCAAGCATCGGCATCAGCTTTTATCCCGAAAATGGCGACAGCGCATCGGTCTTGATGAAACACGCCGACATAGCGATGTATAGCGCTAAGAATAACGGCCGCAAGCGCCTGCGATTTTTCCATCATGGCATGGAAGAACAGCTTAACGAACGTATTGACATGGAGCGGCAGCTTCGCCACGCGCTTGACCACGGCGAACTCCAGATGTTTTACCAGCCGCAAATCAACCTGGACAGCGGCCGGATCGTCGGCGCCGAAGCCTTGTTGCGCTGGCGGCGACCTGAAACCGGGTGGCTGCTTCCGGGCCAGTTTATGCCGTTGGCGGAGGAAACCGGCTTGATCATTGCCATAGGCGAATGGGTGCTGCGCGAAGCAAGCACTCAATGCCGGGTGTGGCGGGAAGCCGGCTGGAAATCCTTGAGAATGTGCGTTAACCTGTCCCTTCACCAGTTCAGGCAGTCCGGTTTAATTGCTATGGTCGCCAATATTTTAAAGGAAGCGGGGCTGGACCCGCAGTTCCTGGAACTGGAACTGACCGAAAGCACTGCGATGCAGCATGTTGAAAAATCCATGAAAATACTCAACAGGCTGAAGCATTCGGGCATACAAATAGCGATCGATGATTTCGGTACCGGCTTTTCATCGCTGAATTACCTGAAGCAATTGCCGCTTGACCGATTGAAAATTGACCGTTCGTTTATTATCGGCCTCGCCAATAACCCGAATGATGCCGCCATTGTTGTCACTATTATTGCAATGGCCCGTTGCCTCGGACTTGGCGTCATCGCGGAAGGCGTCGAAACGGAAGAGCAGTTGAAATTCCTGAAAATGCACGCCTGTAACGAAGCGCAAGGTTATTTATTCGGTTACCCGATACCCGCCAATGAATTTTCCGCACTATTGCATCGCTCAGCGCCAACAAAATCCGCGTGACGGGTTTTGATAGCGCTGTAGCTTGGGTTTAGCGCGCGATGAAAACTATCTT
Organism: Methylovulum sp.; assembly: GCA_004299465.1. GTDB lineage: Bacteria > Pseudomonadota > Gammaproteobacteria > Methylococcales > Methylomonadaceae > Methylovulum. Next base: position 11,724 of record SCST01000705.1, read on the forward strand.
TTCTGTAACTATTCAGCATCAAGCTAAAGTTGCCTATTGCAGAGCGTGCCGCATGCCAGCAACGGACCGGCACGTTAGCCACGCACCGGAAAAGGCGCGCACGGCACGCTTCAGATGGCCTGGCAATGAGCTGAATAGTTACTCTTTTCGTAACTACTCAGCACCCCCTTCAGAAAAGTTTAGCCCTAGGTATACTTTGGTCAAAGGTGTCTGTTGTAGGGCGTGCTGCGCGCGCCAACGGATTGGCACGTTGCCCCAAGTATCG
>SCST01000938.1 GCA_004299465.1 Methylovulum sp.
CACCGTTTCCCCGCCGTTCCCGGCGCTCGCTGTCAGCTCGTAGTCGGTGACCTTTTGCTCATCCAGCACCAGCTTGATGCCCGCCTCGGCCCGCTCTGGATCGGTAAAATAGTGCTTGAACGGCGTGCCGATCAGCTCTTCGCGCGTGCAGCCGGTGAGCGCCGCCATCTGCTTGTTGGCGTCGGTGATAATGCCGGACGGATCGGTAGTCATCAGTGCGTCGATGTTGGATTCAAACAGGGAGCGCGTGTAGAGCTGATGGTCGCTCAGGCGCTGGTCAAGCTGTGCCCGTTCAGTTTCCACCCGCTTGCGCAGCGTAATATCACGTAAAATGCCGGTGAAGTAGCGCTGTCCACCCAACCACATCTCGCTTACCGCTATTTCCATCGGGAAAACGCTACCATCCTTGCGCCTGCCCACAACCTCGCGTCCAAGACCGATGGCGCGCGATTCAGCGCTCGCACTGTAATATTCCAGGGAGCCATTACGCTGGTCCTGGTTAAGCTCGGGTATCAGCAGGCTGAAGTTTTGTCCGATAAGTTCTTCAGACAAGTAGCCGAACATTCGTTCAGCGGCCGGGTTAACGGTCTCGATGATGCCGCCGCGGGCATGGAGGGTGATGATGCCGTCCACCACGGTATTGAGAATCGTCTGGATCAGCGCGGCGCTGTCGCGTAAGGCCTGTTGGGTTGCGTATTCCTCAGTGACATCACGGAACACCAGCACGGCGCCGACCACCTGGTCGTCGCGGCCGCGAATCGGTGCGCAACTGTCGGCGATAGCGCACTCGCTGCCATCGCGTGCAATCAGTACGGTGTGGTTGGCCAGTCCCTGTATCGTGCCATGCGCCAGGGCTTTCATGATCGGGATGGCTGACGGCTGACGGGTTTCCTGGTTGATGATATGAAAAATGTCGTCCACCGGCCGGCCGGCGGCTTCGGCCTGCGTCCAGCCGGTGAGCTGCTCGGCAACGGGATTGAGGAAGGTGACATGCGCTTCGGCATCGGTGGCTATCACGGCATCGCCGATAGAGTTGAGCGTAACGGCGAGCTTTTCCTCGCTGAGCTGCAAGGTGAGATTGGCTTGCTGCAGTTGTTTATTCATCTCCATCTGGTTCTCAAGCACCAGCGCAGCCGCAATTTTATCAGTCGCTTTCAAGGAAGATTTACCCTACGCCGCACCGGCGTCATCGTTGAAGA
>SCST01000706.1 GCA_004299465.1 Methylovulum sp.
TATTACCGCGGCGACAATCCCGGAGGATTTTGCCCGCAATCCCAAAATTCATTACTGCTGGAGAATAATCAAGTGATGCGCAGAGTTAAAGTCCTGGTGTCCGGGCGCGTTCAAGGCGTTTATTTTCGCCTGTTTACGCAAAATAAAGCCAAGCATTTTGCGGTACGCGGCAGCGTCAGGAACCTGCCAGATGGCCGTGTTGAAATAATTGCCGAAGCGGAACATGTGACGATAGAAAAATTTATCAAATGGTGCCATAAAGGGCCGGTTACCGCTCGCGTCGACCATGTCGAGATTATCGAGTTGCAGGCTGATGAAATATTAACGGGATTTGAAATTAAATAGACCTCACCCGAGGCAAGCGGGTGCCGGCTTCTTCCTGGTATTCAGGCTATATCGGCGTTTCCATGTTCCACCTTATCTATACCTATGGATCTTATATTACTGATTAAAGCGTTTATTCTGGGCATTGTCGAAGGCTTAACCGAGTTTTTGCCGGTGTCGAGCACCGGGCATTTAATCCTGGTCGGCGATTTGCTTCATTTCAATGATGACAAAGGCAAGATATTTGAAATCGTCATCCAGATGGGCGCCATTCTCGCCGTCTGCTGGGAATACCGCGCCAAAATTACAGCCGTTATCACCGGCTTGCCCAGCCAGCGGTCGGCGCAGAAGTTCGCATTGAACCTGGCGATTGCGTTTATGCCGCTGGCGAGCCTGGGCCTGCTGTTCGGCGATTATATTACCCGCGTGTTGTTCAAGCCGGTTCCGGTCGCGCTGGCGTTTATCGTCGGCGCTTTCGTGATTATCTGGGCGGAAAAGCGCGAGCATAAAATACGGGTTCATGATGTCGATGATTTGACGCCGCTGGATGCGTTGCTGCTTGGATTCGCCCAGGCCTGTGCGCTGATTCCGGGAACCTCACGTTCGGGTTCAACGATTATCGGCGGCCTGTTATTCGGTTTGTCCCGCAAAGCGGCGACCGAATTTTCGTTTTTCCTGGCGATCCCGACCCTGGTTATCGCGAGCTTTTACAAATTATACAAACATCGCGAATTACTGGATATTGCCAGCGACGCGCCTTATTTTGCCGTCGGCCTTATCGCCGCTTTCATCAGCGCGCTACTCGCAATCAAGGGCCTGCTGCGCTATATCAGTCACCACGATTTCATTATTTTTGCCTGGTATCGCATTGCCTTCGGCCTGATTGTTTTGGCTACGGCCTATAGCGGCCTGGTGCAATGGACGGTTGATTAAGCCGCCCGTGCCGCTGTCACCCCATCTCATTGCCTCCGCATTAAGCCGGCATAACGCGCCGCGACATATTTATATCGGCTATAGCGGCGGCATTGACTCCCATGTCTTGTTGCATTTGTGCGCATCGATAGCGGCGCTTAAAGACAAAATCACCGCGGTTTATGTGCATCACGGCTTGCAGGCGGAAGCAGGGTCATGGGCGCGGCATTGCGAAAAAACCGCGCAGGCCCTGGACCTTGATTTTAAAGTGTTGCGCGTCCAGGCTGCTGCAAAACCGGGCGAAAGCCCGGAAGAAGCGGCCAGGAATGCCCGCTATAATGCCTTGAAATCATTGATGATTACCGATGATATCTTGCTCGTCGCCCAGCACCGCGAAGACCAATTGGAAACCGTGTTATTGCAATTATTCCGCGGCGGCGGTTTGCGCGGCTTGTCCGGAATTCCACGCAGCATGACATTCGGACCGGGAGTGCTGTTGAGACCGTTGCTGGATGTCGCTAAACAGGCGATTGACGACTATGCGAAAGCCCACGCTTTGGTCTGGGTTGAAGACCCGAGCAACCAGCGCAACGACTATGACCGTAATTTTTTGCGCAACGACATCGTGCCGTTATTGAAACAACGCTGGCCGGCACTGGATAAAACCGTGGCGCGCTCGGCCGGGCATTGCGCCGATGCGGAGCAGGTTATCGCTGAAGTCGTCGATGATTTAATGGCGACTGTTTGTAATGCCGCCGACAGCACACTCGACATCAGCCGCTTAACGGCGTATCCGCCGTTACGGCAAAAACTGCTTATCCGGCAATGGTTCCGGCGGTTGGGCTTAAAAATGCCGGCGCAGCGTGTTGTTGAACGCATACAATCCGACGTGCTGGCGGCCAGGGAAGACGGCGGCCCCGTGCTGGTGGGGTCGGGTTATTGTATCCGCCGTTACCGGAATAAATTGTATTGCCTGCCGCCGGTTGAACAGGAAATTCCGTTAGATACCTGTTGGGTAAACGGGGAAACTTCCTTGCGCATTACAAACCGGCACATGCTGGCCTATATGCCGGCATCGACGGGTATCCTGAGAGACCGCTGGGAAAGTGCGTGTGTCGAGGTGAGATTCCGTAGCGGCGGTGAAAAAATCCGCCTGCCGAAACGTAGTGGCCGGCATGCGTTGAAAAAGCTGTTTCAGGAGGCGGGCATTCCTCCCTGGGAGCGCGAGATGATGCCGCTGGTTTATCTCGATGACCGGTTGGCTGCGGTCGGCGACCGCTGGATAAGCGCCGAGTTCTACCACGAGCAGGTAGACGCCTGCATCAGGCTGGTCATGCAAACGTCATTGCTTTGAAACGCTTGGAAGACATCAGCCGTATCAGGCTATATATACTTCACACCGTCATGTTTACGGTTTTTACAAGCTTTCGTATACACCAGGTACCTAAAAAACCGAAGACTTGACCGTCCAGAGTTATAGTTTGCCGCTAAATAACTGTTTAGCGCCTTGCCTGACGCGTAGGGCGTGCCGCGCGCGCCTTCTCCGGTGCGTGGATAACGTGCCAGTCTGTTGATGGCGCGCGCAGCACGCCCTACAGTAAGGGGCTGAAGAGTTACGCCGCTAATAGCCCAAGCCGTGTTGTGGGAACAACAAGTCTATGCCGGGAATTGCCGCTTCAGCAAGAAGCCGCCGGCAATAAGAGGATTCCGTTCATGGTTCGACAAGGGGCTCTCCTGAGCGTAGCCGAAACGCATCATGAACGGAATCCATCAGCCAGCGTTTGTTAGAGGGTCATAAAACCAACATCACTGGAAGCAAACTGGCCGAGGTTAGGGAAGGCCAGCGCTAATTCTTCCTCCGAAGCGCCGAACCAGCGTCCCAGTGTGGCGCCATATTGCGCGGTGGCGATTTTCGGTATCCATACACCGCGGCCATTGGCGTCGTCCGGACCGTTCAGCGTAAACTCCGGCAGTTGCCCGAAAATTCCCCCCTGCACCGCCCCGCCCAGCACCAGTTGGTGGTTGCCCCAGGCATGGTCGCTGCCGCCGCCGTTCGATTGCAATGTGCGGCCGAATTCCGATTCCGTGAAGGCCGTTACCTGTTGCGCCAGGCCCGCTTCCTGGGTCGCGTTGTAAAACGCCGCCAGCGCTTGGGAAAGCTGGTTGAGCAGGTTCCAGTGCTGCC
>SCST01000707.1 GCA_004299465.1 Methylovulum sp.
TCGGGATGCTTTGCATTTTCACTACGCAAAAAGCGCTTCGTGAAAACGCCCAGCCCTATCGCTTCTGGGGACTACTCGACTTCCTGTCTCGCAGCGACTGAGGTTTTCTGCCGCCAGGTCGTCTTATCTATGATTGAAACGCATCAGCCGCTTTAATCATGGCGATAAATCCTGCATTTAATTCATTACAAAACCGGAGATAAAAAATGGCTTGGGATGACGAAGAAGACAATACGGTTTACCAGGTTGTCGTTAATCACGAAGAACAATACTCTATCTGGCCCGAATACAAAGACATACCCGGCGGCTGGAAAACAGTCGGCAAAACCGGGAGCAAACAGGACTGCCTGGATTATATTACAGAAGTCTGGACCGACATGCGGCCTTTAAGCTTGCGCAAACAAATGGAACAAGCGGTTTTGCTATAAGGATTTAGCATTTGCTAAGAAATGCGCACAACACCAACCAAGCGTAGGCTACGCACCGCGTACCTTCTTCGGGCCTTCCGGCCTATCCGGGCCTGATTTAAGGTACGCGGTGCTAAGGATATGGTCAATAATAACTTCCCGGAATTTGGAGGTCAGGCTTTGCCTGACAAGAACATGTTCAGGCAAAGCCTGACCTCCAAACTCTTATGACGCGGGAACGACAGACTATTCAGCAATATTCAAAGACAATTCCCAAACAATAAGGTACCGAATTCCAATGCCAGGTTTATATTGCCGCCGGCTGTTATTTCACCCTGCTCATAAGCATTGACAGCAGACTTTCTGCCGTCAATAAGTTCGCAAAAAACAGGATACGTTGTTGCGATTGTGCAATCGCCGGGTTCATCGGCTGCTTTTAAAACCAGGCCGGCGCTATTGCCTTCAATGGCCCAAACCCCTCCTTTTGAACCGGTGATCACGAACTTGCAGGTACCCCGTAAGCGCGGTTTAAGCGTTTTTCCCTGGTCATTTTGCAACAGCAAGGCTTGAAAAAAATCATCCAGGTTCAACGCCTGCATGGCTTGTCCCTCATGGCTTTGCTGTCCGGCATATAAAGCGGCCACCGGCGGATAACCTAGCTGTTCATGAAAGGTATCAATCCCGGCCATCCATTCATTTGGGATAGCCGTTACGGGGATGGCCGTACCATTGCCGATAGCGTCGGTATTGATTTTGCCGGAAAACCAGACTTTCAGGTCACCGTCGCCCTGGTCGTGAGGTACTTGAAAAATTGAGTCAATCAAGCGCTCGTCCCAAGGTTCGCCAAGAAAATCAAACAGCTTCTTCAAAACCTGTTCCGGCTGCAAAACCAGGGATTCATAATTGACCCTGATACATTGCCCGGCATGCGCCTGTTCAAATGCCATCAGTTTGCCGGTCTTGTCCAGCCAGTTATCAATCATCGCGGCAACAAGGTTAGCCGGATGTTTCTGTACATAAGCTACCAATTCGGACATATAGCCTAAGGGACTTATTTTAATGCACGAATGCACAACATCGAGGCAATTGCGGTATAAGCAAATATATTTGGCTTCGGGAAAAACTTTTTCCAGTATGTCCAGGTAGTCAATATTGACGGTCGATTTTTCGCACCAGTTTACTTTGCCTTTTCCTTGCGCGTAACGGTCCAGCAAGTCATCCACCACGCGCCGGGTTTCTGCAATAGCCCGGTGGTCTCTTTGCGCTTCAGTGGCGATATCCGGCAATTTCCCCAGCGAATAATACGCTGCCGAATATAGATCGCGGCATAACGGGCCCAGGTTCAAATGGCCGGGACTGCATAGATGGGGATGGGTATCAATAATGCAACGCAGCATCGTTGAGCCTGAACGAACGCAGGATAAGATAAAAATCGGTTGTTTAATCAGTTCTCTATTCATTGCCGGTATTTGCGATGATTAATGTTGTCGTAACTGTTCAGATCCTTGCCTGAAGCGTAGGGCTGAATAGTTATAAATGGTGTCTTAGGCGCATGCCCCGCTATTCAGCAGCGCCGGTCCCCCTTCGTTCAAACGGCCTGCCGCGCCGGCCTTGCATGACGCTTTCTTTCCGCCTTGCGTTTTTGCAGCCAGCGGATAACACCGGTCACATAAAGCAGCAGCGGTACTAATCCGGCCATCGCGATAATAATGCGTCCGGTGAGCCCGAACGCCTCGCCGCTATGCAAAGGATAAAGCCACTGTAAAAAAACAGCTCCGGCTGAATCGTTCATAGGATCGCGTTCATGGACTATCTTGCCGCTGTATTGGTCTAGCCACAGCGTCCGTCTCGGGCGGGTTCGATTAACTTCCTGCGGCGCTCGCTTGACAATAC
>SCST01000708.1 GCA_004299465.1 Methylovulum sp.
CCGTTTTCTACCTGCTGCAAGGCTGTGTTGAGCTTCAACCCAATGCAGATAATTGCTATACGTTGACAGATGATGCCGTCCTGGCCAATCTGCCTCTCAACAGCGGCAGGATTTTTGGTGCAACCGCTATCGCTAAAAGCCATGTAAAAATCCTCGCCATTTCCGGAAAAATCATCCAGATGTGGACGGATAAAAGCCGTGAGCAGGTTTACTCCGTTAAAATGCTTGATATTGAACTGCCCAAGCAAATCGCCGACAACCGCTTTTTCAGCTCTTTTTCAAAGGCCTACCGGGAAAACAAACTCAGCCTGCCCTCTTTGCCTCATGTCGCGATAAAATTAAAAAAAGCGATGCAGGGCGATGTCGGCGTTAAGGAAGTCGTTGATATTATCCAGGTAGATGCGCCGATCGTCACCAAGCTGATCCAGATTGCCAACAGCGCCTTGTACGCGCCGGTATCAGGCATTACCAACTGCCATGACGCAGTCACCAGGTTAGGCTTGGACGCAACCCGCAACTTGGTAATGAGTATCGGTATCAAGCAACTGTTTCATTGCAAAGACGCCAACCTGATGAAAATAATGCAGACGCTATGGAAAAATAGCCTGTACATTTCCAGCCTGAGCTTTGTGCTCGCCGAAGAATGCAGCAAAGTTAATCCTGAAGACGCTTTATTGGCCGGCTTGATCAGTAATATAGGCGTTATCCCGATATTGCATTTTGCAGAACAATATCCCGACGAATACCCCGACCTGGAAAAACTGCAATCCGCAATGTCATTACTGAGCCCGTCGGTAGGCTCACTGGTACTGCACACACTGGGGTTTTCAGAAGAACTGGTCGGCATCCCAATGCACGCCGAGGACTGGCTTCACGAAAGCAACGGCGACACCATCAAGCTGATCGATATCGTTATCCTGGCCAAGCTGCACAGTTACATCGGCACGGAAAAGAGCAAAGAACTGCCGTACATCAATTCCATACCGGCTTATGCCAAACTGAAAGACGGGAAATTAACACCCGATTTTTCGCTGGATGTCCTTCATAAAGCGCAGAAACGGATACATACCGTAATGAGCCTTTTCTCATGAACAAGAAAGCCTCTTTAATCACCGCAAGATGAACAATGCGGCGTAATAAGCGGCTTATTCATAGCAATATCACGCCAAACGCTTGGCAAAAACATTCTGCACGCCCGCCCCGGACTGGGACGACTCATCATCTGTGCCGACATAGACAATTTCGCACCGAAAATGCGCCCATTTACCATCAAGCATAATGTCCAGGTCGCCGAATTGGGATATGCATGAATGCGGTATCCCAGGCTCGGGAACAATCAGAAACGCCCCATTCGCACTGATATTACTGGTTTTGCCGATGTAGTGCCTGCCGTTTAAAAAAAGACGATAGTCAACCTCGGCAGCTATCCTGGGATATTGGCGTTTATCTGATCCTAGCCCTGAATTCGTCATATTTTTTGTCCGCAATGAGTAAAGTGAAGCTGAGCGCTGTGGAAAGCTGGAAAAATACCATATACACGGAAAATACTGAACAAATTCCCGTCATAAGATAGCACTGGCACCTAAATAACAAGCACGCCGGCAAACGTTACCAGGAATGTTGCTATTGCAGAATAATCGTTACAACCCGACATCCCCCTTCATAAAATTGTCGGATATACGACAATCACAAAAACAATTACCCCACAAATTCAAATAGATAGATAATGGCACAACGCTTGCTTAAGCTAAAACAAGACATGATCAACATCATGAAACCAATCAATGACATTGCGGAAGCACCGCTTGTAACGCATAACCAGGTGACGGCATGACTGAAATCTTAAAACGCAACAAGGCCCTGTCTGTCAATCCGCTGAAAGCCAGCCAACCGATAGGCGGCTCCCTGGCGACGCTGGGCTTTAACCGGGCCATGCCGATGCTGCACGGCTCGCAAGGCTGCACGGCATTTGCCAAGGTATTTTTCGTGCGCCACTTCCGCGAACCGATTCCGCTGCAAAGCACCGCGATGGACCAGAGCAGTTCGGTACTGGGCGCCGATGAAAATGTCGTTACCGGCATTAAAGTGATTGCGGAAAAATCGCGCCCTGCCCTGATTACGGTTTTGACAACTGGCCTCGCCGAAACGCAAGGCGCCGATGTACACAGGAATGTCCGGGAATTTCGCGAAGCCTATCCTGAATTTGCCGATGTCGCAGTGGTAGCCGTCAATACGCCGGACTTTAGCGGCAGCGTGGAAACCGGTTATGCGGCGACATTGACGGAAATCATCCGGGCCGTCGTACCGGATGCGAAAGACGCAGGCACACAACCCGGCAGGCGCAAACGCCAGGTGAACGTACTGGTCAGTTATATGCTGACGCCGGGCGACCTGGAAGCCTTACGCGATATTTTCGAGATGTTCCAATTGCGCCCGGTATTTGTACCCGATTTGTCCGACTCGTTGGACGGCTGCCTGACCGAGGATGATTTTAGCCCGGTAACCATCGGCGGCACGCTGATTTCGGAAATGACGACATTGGGCGATGCACTGGCAACCGTTGTCATCGGCGCATCGTTACAAAAAGCGGCTGAACTGCTGGAGCAAAAAACCGGTGTGCCGACCTATCGTTTCGATCACTTATACGGCTTGCACGCCAATGATGCACTGATGTGCGCACTGGCCGAGATCAGCGGACAAGCCGTACCGGAACGCCTTGAACGCCAACGCATGCAATTACAGGACGCGATGCTGGACACGCATTTTATGCTAGGCCAGTTGCGTATCGCCATTGCCGCCGATGCCGATTTGCTGGCGGCGTTTGTCGCCCAGGCGCAGGAAATGGGCGCAGAAATCGTCGCAGCCGTGACCTCGTGCAACACGCCGCTGCTCGCACGTATCCCGGTTGCCAGCATCAAAATCGGCGACCTGGAAGACATGGAACTGATCGGCAAGGCGCAAAAAGCGCAATTGGTCATCGGCAACTCCCATGCCGTCGATACTGCGGAACGCCTCGGCGTACCGATTTTACGGGCCGGATTCCCGCTGTACGACATTATCGGCGATTACCAGAAAACCTGGATAGGTTACCGGGGTTCAAGGCAAACGCTGTTCGACCTGGCTAACCTGGTCATTAATTTTTCGCATGAGGAAATTCCGATATACCGCTCGATTTATGCGCAAAAACCCGCTTCAGAACTTACCGATTACCCGACATCATGTCATTAAGCAGAAGGCTGCATATTGTGCAGGATACCGATGAGGAGAAATTTATGGATACGGCTTTAAAAATAGCCTTTGCCACGACCGATATGGAAAACGTCAACCAGCATTTCGGTTCAGCCAAATCGTTTGCTGTTTATGTCGTCGACATGGAAGCGTCGCAGTTACTCGAAGCCGCCCAGTTCGGCGAGCTGGCGCAGGACGGCAATGAAGACAAACTGTCGGTAAAAATCCAGTTATTGGAAGGCTGTGCGGCCGTGTACTGCCAGGCGATAGGCGGCTCGGCGATTAACCAGTTATTAAGCTACGGCATCCAGCCGGTAAAAGTGCATGAAGGCAGCAAGATCAAGGACTTAATCGTTGATCTGCAAAATGAATTAAAAGCCGGCCCATCCAGTTGGCTGGCGAAAGCGATTAATAAACACAAAAGCCCCGATCCCAATCGTTTTGATGCGATGGAAAATGAGGGTTGGGATGAATAGCCGTTAAAAACAAAAACGGCTTATGAATTAACAAACCACGAAGGGCACGAAGTTTTATCTTGTCTTATTCGTGAGCTTCGTGGTTATAAACCTTAAAGATAAAACACATCCTATTTCATAACGGAGTAACACCATGTCCACCGCTACTTTAGTCGTTCAGGAAAATGATACGTTTCTTGAATCCGATATTGTCAAAGATTTGATCAAACAATTAAGGGCTATCGACACCTACGATACTTATGACGGCTGGTCGGCCGCCAAAATCATCGACCCCTTGGTGCTGACCAAGGAGCGCAAGCGCGAAATTCCTGTCGTCGGCGATCCCGACGGCTTGACCATCGCCCGTATCAAAGCCTATTACAACTCATTGGCGACATTGCTCGAGAAAAAAAGCGGCTTGATGGCGGTGCCGATGGTCAATATGTCGCATGAAGGTTTTGGCCGTGCACTGATCATGGTCGGCAAGCTGGTCGTCGTCGATAAAATCCTGCGCGACACGCATCGCTGGGGCTTCCCTAGCCTGCAGGAACTCTCCGAGCAAACCGATAAGACTCTCGAAAAAGCACTGGGCTTGATCGAAAAATACAATGCCGCCGCTACTGATTAGGAGATTGTCATGAGCAGTGATGAAATCAGACAACTGGAAAAAGAAGTCAAAAAAAACAAACGCCTGGCCAGCGAACAGGCTATGGAATTGCATGACTTGATTGAAGACCGCCTGCCCGACGCCTACCAGGAGTTAATGGGCATAGCCCAAGCGACTTATGACGCCTGCAAGGCATGGGATGAAGCCAACCAGAAATTGAATGCCGCACAAGCGGCAACGGCCTGAGCAGGAGCATAGACATGTCTGAATTTGTAACTGGCGTTACCTTCGGCGGCACGGAATGGACACCCGCTTATGTGACTGATATTAACCAGACCACCTGCATAGGCTGCGGCCGCTGCTTTAAAGTCTGCCCGCGCGATGTGTTCGACCTGGTCGAAAAAGCCGATGTCCTTGACCCGGAAGACTTTGGTGATGATTACGGCGACTTTGAAGACGAAGACGACAACAGCATGGTCATGAGCATTAAAAATGCGCTGGATTGTATCGGCTGTGAAGCCTGTTCCAAGGTTTGCCCGAAAAGCTGCTTTACGCACCAACATAAAATGGCCGCGTAATTGCAGTAATTGCAAGGTACGCACACTGTCCCAGAGGGTATCGCGTACCTTAAACCAACGCAAATAACGCCTGAAATTTCGAAGAAGCTACGCTGTGCGTACCCTACGAACCTGACAATTAAGGAATAAACCCATGCCCAGACCCGAAAAACATGTATTTGTCTGTACCCAAAACCGTCCTGCCGGGCATCCGCGCGGCTCTTGCGCCAGCAGCGGTTGCGCCGAAGTCATGAATGAATTCATGAACGAGATACAAAGCCGTAACCTGTTTGAAAAAATAGCGCTGACCAATACCGGCTGCATGGGTCCTTGCATGATGGGACCCAGCGTGCTGGTGTACCCGGAAAGCGTGATGTACGGCAAGGTAGGCAAGGACGATGTAAAAACCATCATCGAACAACATTTAATCGGCGGCGAGCCGGTTGCAGACCTGATGGTCCCTGCCGAGATTTGGTGAGCATGGAAACCGTCAAGCTACTGGCAGAAAGGGTTACCTTTAGCCCGGATATGCCCGACGAAGTCAACCGCTTGCTACAGCTTGCAGTTGCCGCCACCCAGCTCAACCCGAAACAGGCCGAAGCCCTGTTCCTGCAGGCGCAAGCCTTGGATAATCAGTGCCTACAGAGCTATTTTGCATTGTACAAGTTCTATTTTTTCCAAAAACGCCTGGAGGATGCCGAACGCTTTGTACTGGCGGGATTGGAAGAAGCCGCACGGCAGGGCGGTTTCCCCAGCGATTATCGCAGCCTGGTTCAGGAACTTGCAAAATGGGAGGGTTATGCCAGTGAAATCACGCTGTTTTATTTGTACACCTTAAAAGCCCTGGCCTTTATCAAGCTGCGCCAAGGTTATTCTACAGA
>SCST01000709.1 GCA_004299465.1 Methylovulum sp.
GCGGTGTATTCTGAAGCGGCATGATCGCCGCCGAAATCGCCGGTGCCGCCGCTGCGGCTGCCGAGCATGTGCATTTCACTGGCAATAATTTCGGTGGTGTAACGGTCCTGTCCATCCTGTCCCTGCCATTTCCTGGTTTGCAAGCGTCCTTCAATATAAACCTGGCGGCCTTTTTTGAGGTATTCGCCGGCTATTTCCGCCAGCGGGCTAAAAAATACCACCCGATGCCATTCGGTTGCTTCGCGTCTTTCGCCGGATTGCTTGTCTTTCCAACGCCTGGTCGTCGCCAGGCCGATAGTGGTGACTGCGCCGCCCGCAGGCATATAGCGCACTTCAGGGTCTGCTCCCAGGTTGCCGATTAATATCACTTTATTAAGCATTGGTGTCTCCGAAGGGTTTTTGTTGTCCCGTGACGAGTGTCTGTCACGGGTTGGTGGCGTTTTGGTTACCGGGGTGAATAATCCGGCTATCTTCGCATCATTTCGAATTATTTTCTATTGGCAATAGGGTGCGATTGAATCCATCGCAACAGCATGCCCGTTCTTGCCTTAATCAACGGTGCGGATTGCCGGGCTTCTTTGACGAGTTGGACGAGACTATGAAAAAGCACCAGGCCGATGCGGTAAAGCCGCTTGTTCAGGCGCTGGATATGCGGGCGCAATGCCGATAAATTAACAGGCCTGTCCTGCACGACGCCGCGCCGGTGCAGCCAGCATAGCAAACCGCTGGCATACAGCAGGGCAGGGCACAGGCCGACGATAAACCACAGCAAACGGCCTGTTGCGCCCAATGCTTCGCCGGTATGCAACGGCCACATCCAGGTGGTCAGCGTTTCTCCCCAAGAAAATTTACCGGGATCGCGGACCTCTTTGATATGCCCGCTCCAGCGGTCTATCCATACCATAGTCATCGGATGTTTCCGGTTAATTTCAGTGCTTTGCCGCAAATTGACGCGATATGTGCCGGTGTCGCCGGCCGGCGTTGTAATCCGCCTGAGTGTCGCGCGCGGAAACGGCCCGCGCGCGATAAACTCGGCCTCTTCGAGGCGGACGGGGCGATTATTGGGAACTGCGGTGCTGAGGATGGCGGGACCGTTATTGCCGTGTCCCAGATCCGCCGAGCCGAGCAACGATTCCAATAGCTTGGGATAGCTCAGTTGCAAACCGGTGAATGCGAGTATTAACAGCGCCGCCGCGCTCAATAAGCCGATAAGCCGGTGTAAGTCGACGGCAAGCCGTATCATGCCGTCCTTATGCCGAACGGCGAAAGCCTGCCGGAATCGATCGTTAGCCGGCCACCAGAGATAAAGCCCCGTAACGATGGAAATGATCATTAATCCGCCTAACAGGCCGATAAGATGCCAACCGAAACGATCAAGCCTAAGCTGGGTGTGCAGGTCCAGCAGCCAGGTCATTGCGGTCTGGCCCCAGAAACGGCTTGCCACCACTTCCGCGGTATAGGGGTTCACCGATACCATCAGTGGCGCGTAATAATCGAAGTAGGTTTCCTGCGGTTTTTCGTACCAGGCGCTTATCATCCCATCAGGCGTTTGCGGCATTTCCAGGGTCCACGAACCGTAGCGCTTAGGATGTGCTGCCCGCACCGAGGCCATGAGCTTGTCCAACGACTGGTATTTTCTATGATGTCCCAGGGAGTCCTGTGGAGCCTCAACGACCAGGCGCGGGTTCAACAGCTCATCGAGTTCCGTATGATAGACGCTCAGGCTGCCGGTCAGCCCGAGCAATGCGAAAAAAAAGCCGGCGGTCAGCGCCAGGTACCGGTGAATTTTAAGCCAGGTCGCGCGCGCGAACAGGAGTCGGGTAGGAATGTGCATGGGCGGGTCCGCGGTTGCTGAAAAGCGGAAATTATCCCATACGGCAGCAGCGCTGTCTTGCGGTCAGCGATGTGGGCGGTTGAATCCCTGGGGGCGCTGGGGTCCGATATTGGGATGATTAAAACCATGCCCTCCGGGGTATTGAGGATTCCGGGACGGATGCGGCTTATACGGATGACTGTTATGATCATCGCGATGCGGGGACTGGTGATTATCCCAATGGTGGCCGTTTCCATAGTCGTGGCCGTAATGCCCATGATCATCATGATCGTGCCGCCAGTGATGATACGGGAATCCGGGATAACTGTAGAACCGGCGTGGAGGAATAGGCTGGGTGTAATATTGAAAGCGGGGAGGCGGATAATAATACGGCGCCCTGCCGTAGTAGCTGCGCTTGACGACATATCCGCTACTGTAGCTCCCGTAAGCAGGGGAATACGCATAGTGGTGAGGGTAATAGGCACAGGCATTCAACACTATCATCAAACTTGCGGATAATATTTTTCTAGTGAGCGAATTCATGGTGTTGGTCCTTCCGGTAGTCGTTTGCTGAATTCTATGCACTGGACGCTGAATATTGAATGAATCGTAACTATCCAGGTTCTTGCCTGAAGCGTAATAGATATAAGGTAACCCGCAAAAAATAAACCCCAAATACAATAGAACGCAGATGATTATACCCACGGGGCACAAGTGATAAACACGGATAAGCCATGAAAAATCGTAACTACTCAGCACCCTTCAGAAAAGTTTAGCCCTAGGTATACTTTGATCAAAGGTGTCTGTTGTAGGGCACGCCGCGCGCGGCGCGCCCTACACTGGCCAAAGAGCGAGTATAACTTCAGGTAACTTGGCAAGGAGCTGAGTAGTTACCAAAAAAATCTTAATTGATCATAACTATCAGCGTCATCTGCGTTCTCGGCAACTGCTCCTGCGTTGCTCTACCTCCTGCATCCATGCAGTCGTCGGCAACTGACCTGTCCATAGACCACCCT
>SCST01000710.1 GCA_004299465.1 Methylovulum sp.
CGAACTTTGGGTTTTATGCTCTTTGTTGTGAACTTCACTCAGTTCTAGCAGCGTTAAACCCTGGTTGCGCAACTGTTGCCGCGCGATTTTAACGGTATCGCTTTCGAACACGCCTTTAATCGTCTTGCCCTGCGCGTTAATCGCCTGATATTCGAATGCGGCCATAAGGTTTACTCTTGTTGCGTGATGCGTATTGCTTCATCGATGCTGGTTTCCCCGGCCAGCACTTTCTTCAGCGCACTGTGCCGGATGCTGCGCGAAAAATGCCGGGCATGTTGTTCCAGCTCATATTCTCCGGCGTGTTCGTTGATCATATTGCGTAGCGTGGTATCGATTGCAACCAGTTCAAAAATGCCGGCGCGGCCTTTAAAACCGCTGTGTTTGCATTGCCCGCAGCCTTCGGGTTGGTAGATGTCGACGAATTCGCCGGCCTGCGCCGGATAGCCTAAGCCCGATAAATCCTGGGCCGGAACGCGCCCAGGTTTTTTACACACCGGGCAGAGCTTGCGCAGCAAACGCTGCGCGATAACGCCGACCAGGCTGGAGGCCAGTAAAAAAGGCTCCACGCCCATGTCGCGCAAGCGCGTGATGGCGCCGATCGCGGTGTTGGTATGCAGCGTCGATAGTACCAAATGCCCGGTCAAGCTGGCTTGCACGGAAATTTCGGCGGTTTCCTTGTCGCGTATTTCGCCGACCATGACAATATCGGGGTCTTGCCGCAGGATAGCGCGCAAGCCTTTCGCGAAGGTCATTTCCACCTTGTTGTTGACCTGGGTCTGGCCGATGCCGTCCAGGTAGAATTCGATGGGGTCTTCAACGGTCAGGATGTTGCGCGTGCGTTCGTTCAGTTGATTCAATATGGCGTACAGGCTGGTCGTCTTGCCCGAGCCGGTGGGGCCGGTGACGAGGATAATGCCGTGCGGCCGGTTGATCATCTGCTGTATCGTCGCCAGCTCTTGCTCGCTCATGCCGAGTTGTTTCAGGTTTAGCTGGTTGGCCTGTTTGTCGAGCAAGCGCAGCACCACGCGTTCGCCGTAGCCGGACGGCAGCGTCGAGACGCGCACGTCAACGGTGCGCCCGCCGACCATCAATGAAATACGCCCGTCCTGCGGCAGCCGTTTTTCGGCGATGTCGAGCTTCGCCATGACTTTCAATCTTGAAATCACCATCGCGGCGAATTCGCGTTGCGGTTCGATAATTTCCCGCAGGATGCCGTCGACCCTGAAACGCACGACCATGCGTTTTTCATAGGATTCGATATGGATGTCCGAGGCGTTTTCTTTAATCGCCTCGGTCAGCAGCGCGTTGATCAGGCGGATAATCGGTGCTTCGTCTTCGCTTTCCATCAGGTCTTCAGGTTTGGGCAAATGCTGCGCCATATCGGCCAGGTCGAGATTTTCGCTGAGGTTTTCGACCATTTGCTGCGCATGTCCGGCTTTTTGTTCGTAAGTTGCCTGCAATAGCGCATCGAAAGCCTCGTCATCGATTTGCTCGAACGGGACCGGATGGCCTATGAGCCGGCGTATCTCGAATAAAGCCTGGCTGGATGTTTTTTCCAGGTAGACAACGCTAGCCGTATCGTCCGGGCCGGTCTTGACGAGTATGCCGTGCCGTTTCGCAAAGCTGTAGGACGGTTGCTTAAAGCCCCGTCCAGACCTGCCGTCGTGTTCCTGAATCGTATTCATCGGCTGACAATAAGGTCCACGAAAATCACGAAAGACACGAAAAAAACAATCCTGCTGTAGTTTTTTCGTGCTTTTCGTGTCGTTCGTGGACAAATCCTTTGGTAGATTGATGATTGGGAATCATCTTATCTGCCCAGTGGCGCGCTGGGG
>SCST01000711.1 GCA_004299465.1 Methylovulum sp.
GATTTGCTGTTGCGGTTTTTGCATTAAATCCATTGCTTGCTTCAGCGGCTGCCAATGACAAATATCCCGCTGCAAATTTTGAACCCACCGTTATCTATCTTGATAAAGATATTGCAGCTGAAGAGCCTGCCGCATCTGAATTTGATCCTAAATACCCTGCCGCGAATTTTGAATCCAAGGTTGTTTACATCGATAAAGATTTGGTCGAACAAGCTGAAGACGAATCCGATCCAAAATACCCCGCCGCCTATTTCAAGCCAAAAGTCATATTCCCTTAGGCTTTTGTAAGCTAAATTTGTAACATCGCTGAAAAGTGCCCATATCAGGCAACGCAAGCTGATAAAACCCAAGAAACAAAAACCGGGCTTATGCTAAAATAACGCTCCGTTTTGCCCCGATAGCTCAGCAGGATAGAGCGGTCCCCTCCTAAGGGACAGGCCGGCGGTTCGAATCCGCCTTGGGGCACCAAATACTAATTCAAAGACGTGCAACGAAGTACATAAACCCGCAAGTTATAAGGCTTAGCGGGTTTTTTATTGTCCAACGAAGTGCAAAGTATTCAGAAGTTATTTTAGCCAAATTCTTAGCATCGCAATCTCAATCCATTTTTTCCAGTGCTGGAGTTTCGTCTTTGAACAACTCGGTTAAAAGCTCAAGTTGAGTCGTCAATTGAAGTGTCGCAGGAATTTCCCAGGCTTTTCCTATGATTCGGGACAGTAAATTATTTAACCAAGGTCGGTTCGATTTTGCTTGACGAATGATAAACCTGTAGGATTCGCCATCATTAAAAACCGCAAAGTCTTCCAGCCAAACTTCAATCGTTTCTTCTTCACCGTAGAGCCTTGTTTGAACGTAGACTTTTCGCGTTTCGAGGTCGCAACTAAATGCTGTTAATTCTGCAATGCCCTTAAAGATTATATTCGACGCCCATATGATTAATATGTTGGGTGTCAATTTTATTGCCATTTTGATTAAACTGGATTGGATACTCATTTTTAGCCTTCATTCGCTAACAGGATAAGGCCTATAATTTTAACCATTCCTTGCCTGCTTGTGTCATAAATTTTATTAAAATCCAAGCTCCTCTAGCCTGTGGAATGATTACCTTGTCAAAGCTATAAATCGCTTATAAACAGGTATGTTTTTACCAGGAAGCCGGTTTACGCGCTCTTGGCCGGATACCCGCTATTCATGGCTTTTGAAAACTCAGGCACCGCAAATCCCAAATCAGGCATTCGCTGTAATGGCTTTTAAATTGAATCCGGTCCACGGAGGCATCTGGTTAACCTGATATTGATGAGTTGAAACTTTCCTTGTCCACAAAGTTTATAAATACCACCATGAATAATGATCATTTAACAGGCCTGGTTCACTAGGGTACTGTTTGCATGAATCTTTTTCACAGGAGTTATTTATGAACATCATCAGCAAATCCACCGCTATTTTATTATTGCTGGCATCCGCTGCGGTAACGGCTGACAAATCAAATTATGACATCGTTGCTTCTTTCGATAGCGGGCCTGGCAATGTGACGGTAATGGATAATGGCCGCATCATGATGAGTCTGCATCCGTTTTATCTGCCGCAATTCACGGTGGTTGAGTATAAAAATAATGCGCTGCTGCCGTTTCCTAATAAAGAAATGGCGGATGCGGATTCACAAGCGGCTTTGAAACTGGATTCTGTGTTAGGCATACGCTCTGCCAACGGCATTGTCTGGATGCTCGACAACGGTATGCGTAGCGGTGTTACCCCTAAACTGGTCGGCTGGGATACAAAAAACAACCAACTTCACCAGGTTATTTATTTGCCGCCACCGATTACGCCTAAGGATGAATTTGTCAACGACTTTGCAATTGATAGCCAGCGTAACCAAATTTTTATCAGCGATCCGGCGGGCGGGGCAAATGCCGCATTGATAGTCGTCAACCTAGATACGGGCGCGGCGCGGCGTGTGCTTCAGGGACATGCCAGCGTAGTTCCTGAAGCCGTCGACCTGGTTATCGATAAGGTGCCGGTTCAAGTAAAAGATGAATCCGGCAAACTGCTTAGGCCTCATATCGGCGTCAACCCGATTACCGAGGATTTGAACAACGAATGGGTTTACTTCGGCCCGATGCACGGACACAGCCTGTACCGGATAAAAGCGAACGATCTGGCGAACGAACAATTGGATGCCAAGGCCTTGGCTGACAAGGTACAGCGTTATAGCGACAAGCCTATTTCAGACGGTTTGACGATAGACGAGGATAACAATATTTATCTGGGCGAATTGGCGGAAAATGCCATTGGTGTGATTTCGGCGGATAGACAATACCGGAGATTGGCACAATGCCCTCGCTTGTCATGGGTGGACTCGTTCAGCTTTGGGCCTGCTGGGCAATTATATGCCGTGGTCAATCGCTTGCATCAGTCCGCAATGCTGAATGGCGGGGTGTCAGCATCAAAACCGCCGTTTTATCTATTAAAAGTCAAAGCGTTGGCAGCCGGATTACCCGGACGCTAGTCAAGTTCAAGACCCTGCAATACTCCGGCCTGTCGCGGTGATGTTATCCCGTAACCAACGATGGGCCGGATCGTTATCCCTTAAAGGATGCCAAATCATCACCAAGTCGTAAGTCGGAAGTTCAATCGGTACGGGGAATATATCCAGCGGGGCAAATTTTTTAAATTGCGCGGCAATGCGATACGGTAGCGACAAAATCATATCGGTTTCGGCAACGATCAGCGGCGCGGAAAGAAAGTGTGGGACGATGAGCTTGATGCGCCGCTCCAAACCCAATTCCGCCAATTTCAGGTCAATAACGCCGACATTGCTGCCGGTCCGGGAAATCAACATGTGTGGGGCTGCCACATAAGCTTGCAATGAGGGCGGCTTCGTTAGCAGCGGATGATGTTGTCTGGCCATGCATGCCATGTGGTCGTTAAATAACAGCTGACGGTGCAAATAGAGCGGTGGATTTAATACCGATTCAAAACCCAGCACGACATCCAA
>SCST01000712.1 GCA_004299465.1 Methylovulum sp.
CCGGCATGGATTCGCTTACGCGCTCTAACGGGTGCCGGTATCCAGAGCACATGGATGTGCTTGTAAGTTGCCATCCCTGGCCTCTGGGTTCCGGCAATCCCTGCCGGAACGACGAACTTATGCCTAAGTCAACAGCATTGCCCCCATCCGGCATCCGCGTAAAAAGCCGAAAACTTGACCGTTTAAAGTAGGCATACGTTTAGTTCGGGACGGGATCGCTATAATGATTGGCAATATTGCAGAAGGCGTCGAAATGGACGAAAAAGGCATCGACCATGTCCGGGTCGAAATGTCGGCCCCGTCCGGCGGCAATAATATCCTGGACTTCATTACACGGCATCGGTTCCTTGTAAACACGGCGCGAAATCAATGCGTCGAACACATCCGCCAAGGCCATAATGCGGGCTGAGACCGGGATGGCGTCGCCGCTGAGGCCGTCCGGGTAACCGGTCCCGTCCCATTTTTCGTGGTGCCAGTGGGCGATTTCCTTGGCCAGCGTGAGAAATTCCACCGGCAGGGCGGCGTCCCGTTCGGCCATTTCGATGGCCTCGCTGCCGAGCTGGGCATGCGTCTTCATGATTTTCCATTCCTCCGGGTTAAGCGGGCCAGGTTTTTGTAAGATGGCGTCAGGAATGCCCACTTTGCCGATGTCGTGCAGCGGCGCCGAGCGCGTCAGCAAGCGGATATAGCGGTCATTCAGGGTATCGGCAAAGCGCGGGTGCGTGCGCAGCTCTTGGGCAAGTTGCTGGACGTAAGCTTGCGTGCGCAGGATATGGTTGCCGGTTTCCGGGTCGCGAATTTCCGCAAGATGAGCCAAGGCCCGTATGCTGACTTCCTGGATCAATTCGTTTTCGGCCATGCGTTTGGCAATTTCGGCTTCCAGCCAGCTGTTCTGTCCGGTCAGGCGGTCGCGGGCCTGCTTCAATTCCAGTTGGATACGGACGCGGGCCAGCATGACAGGCGGTACGACGGGTTTGGTGATATAGTCTACCGCACCCGCATTCAGGCCGTGCAGTTCCGCTTCCGTACCGTCCATCGCCGTCACGAATATCACCGGAATAGCGGATGTCGCGGGGTTGGCGCTAAGGTGCTCGAACACCTGGTAACCATCCATCTCCGGCATCATCACATCCAGCAGGATCAGGTCGGGATACGGCAAGCTGGCGGCTATGCGTAATGCTTTCTGGCCGGAAGTGGCCACCCGCACCTGGTAAAGCGGTTGCAGCAATTCACTGAGAACGGTGAGGTTCTCGGGAGAGTCGTCAACGATCAATATCGTTTGGGTGGTGGTTTCCGGCATCATAGTCATCCTAAGCCGCCAGCCTGATAATGGTTTTTTCATGCAGCGTTTCGAGTATCTGCAAGCCGGCCGCGATAATGGTTGCAGGATCGGCATGGCCCGATTCCTCGGCCAGTTGTTTTAAGCCGTCTTTCGCCGATACGCTGTCGTTTTGCTGCAATATGTCCAGCAAACGGTAAGTCATCGGCGTGATTTCAAGAAACAAAACCTCATCCTGCAGGTCGCGGTAAACGATAAGGAAGGTTGGCTCAGCGGGCGCTTCTACGGGTAAAAAGGCCGGCGCTATTTTATGCACAGGATAGCGATACGCGAGCGGCCATGCCAGCGGCGATACCTGCAGGCGTTGTTCCAGCATGTTTTCCGGTTGGTGCTGATCGGCTATCGCGTCTTCCTTCGCGATGGATAAGGCCATTTCCACCCATTCATAATGCGCGAGTTCCAGCAAAAACGGGAAATCACCGGCATTAGCCCGTTCGTTTTGCAGAAAGGCCAGGAATTCCTCGGGTATCTCGGAAAAATACGGCGATTGGCAGCGGTGCCGCGCAAAAAAATCCTGCGCAAGCTCAAACCATTGCCGGTCATCGAGAATTTGGCGCAGTACCGGAAAGTTGCTGGACAGGAAGTTATCGATATTATTGAAAAACAGCTCCCGGTACATCGTGATGCGCTGTGCCTTAACATCAGGCGGCGCCGGATTGTTATCGGGGTCCCGAATGTAAGCGGCGAACTCGCTTTGCTTGGCTTTAAAATCGATGCTCATCGGAATCAGGCCGACTGCCGGGCATGCTGTTGTTGCCAGGCGTTTTGTATGGTTTTGATGGTATTGACTTCGCGCATTAATTCATCCATTGCAGGAATATTAAAGTCGCGTTCCAGCAAGGTCGGGAACACGCCGTAAAGTTCGTAAGCCTTGCCCAGCAGTTTCCATACCGGGTCGATAATTTCCGCGCCGTGCGTATCGACCAGGAAATCATCCGCTTCGACATAATGCCCGGCGATATGCGCGTAGGCGATGCGTTTTGCCGGTATCGCTTTTAAGAAAGCTTCCGCATCGTAGCCGTGGTTGACGCTGTTGACATAGATATTGTTAATGTCGATCAATACCTCGCAATCGGCGGCGTCGACAACGGCATTGAAAAAATCGATTTCCGCCATTTCCTGGCCCGGTGCGGCGTAATACGAGACATTTTCTATCGCTATTTTTTGTTCGAGAATATCTTGTACGCGGCGGATTCTTGCGGCGACATGCGCGACGGCTTCCTCGGTAAACGGGATAGGCATCAAGTCGTAAAGATGCCCGTCTTTGCTGCAGTAACTGAGGTGCTCGCTGTAAAGCTTGACCTGGTGTTCGTGCATGAAGCGCTTGATGTCCTGCACAAAGCGTTCATCGAGAGGGTCGGTACTGCCTAATGATAGCGACAGGCCGTGGCAGATAAAATCAAAGCGCTCGGTCAGCGCGCGGAACTGTTTGCCGAATTTGCCGCCGATGGTTATCCAGTTTTCGGGGGCTATTTCGTAAAAGCTGACTTCTGGCGGCGGTGCGGCAACAATCTGGTTTAAAAATGAACGCCGCAAACCCAGGCCGGCGTCGTGAACCCGTTGTTGAGTTGTGTCCATCAGAACACCTGTAGATGAGGGGGATGAAAAAAGAGGGTGGCAGGATGCCGCCCTCGATAAGAATGCTTAATGATGATGCTTAATTATTTTTTGGCTGGGGCTGCTGGAACTGCCGGAGCTGGAACGGCTGCCGCAGGTGCTGCTTTTTTGTCGGCGGCGCAAGCGCCTTCTTTGCCTTTCATCATTTCGGCGCAACCTTGCATGCCTTCGCCGCAGCCTTTCATTTGCGCGCCGCAAGCGCCTTCCTTGGTTTTTGCATCGGTGCAGCTTTGCATGTTTTCACCGCATTGGCTGCCACAAGCGCCTTCCTTGCCTTTCATGCTTTCGCCTTTCATCATTTCACC
>SCST01000939.1 GCA_004299465.1 Methylovulum sp.
TCTGATCAAGCTGACCGGCCACTACGGACATCAGGCCATTGCGCTGTCCGGCGCCTTATTGGGCGGTCGCCAGCCGCGTCTCGTATGCATCAACCAGTTCGACATCGAAGTGGTGCCGGAAGGCACCTTGCTGGTCACCCGGCATGATGACAAGCCCGGCGTTATCTCGGCAATCAGTACCGTGCTGGGCAATGCCGAGATCAATATCACCCGCATGCAGGTCAGCACGGCCGACGAGCAACAGCAGGCGATGGCCGTCATCAGCGTCTCTGCACCGCTCAGCGATGATTTGGTGCAACAACTGTGCAATATTGCCGCCGTACATCAAGTGCTCCAGATTAACCTATGAGTTTTGACATTATCTGCTTCGATTGCGACAGCACCTTAAGCAAAATAGAAGGCATAGACGAACTTGCCAGACGCGCGGGTTTGGGCGAGGCTATGTCCGCATTGACCGATGCCGCGATGAACGGCATCGTGCCGTTGGAAGCCGTTTACGAGCAACGCCTGTCGCTGATCAGGCCGGACCGGGACGGCATAGCCTGGCTCGCGGATTTGTACATAGCCGAACAGGTTGAAGGCGTTAATGACGTGTTTGCGGCTTTATCGGCGCAAGGCAAACAAGTCCATATCATCAGCGGCGGCTTGCGGGCGGCCATCCTGCCGCTGGCGCATGCGCTGGGCCTGCCTGAAAGCCATGTGCATGCCGTCGATATTTATTTTAATGCAGACGGCAGTTACCGCGATTACGAACGGGATTCGCCGTTAGCTCGAACCGGCGGCAAAGCGATTGTCGCCGGTTTGTTGGGCCAAAGTGGCTCCCTGGTTATGGTCGGCGACGGCAAAACGGATATGGAAGCCAAGCAGGCCGGCGCTTATGTGATCGGTTTCGGCGGCGTCGTCGACAGGGCTATCGTGCGCAAGCAGGCCGATGTTTTTATTGCGGACTCCAGTTTGTTCCCGGTTTTAG
>SCST01000713.1 GCA_004299465.1 Methylovulum sp.
CTGAACAGGAATACGCTCATCAAAACCTTGGTTGTTGATGATTCCAGGACAGCCAGGTTACATATTAAACGCCTATTGGCTATTTACCGTTTTATCGTCCTGGAAGCGGAAAATGGCGAACAAGCCTTGGAAATTTTAAATACCCATAAAGATATACGTTTAATCATTACCGACTTTAATATGTCGGTAATGGATGGTTTTGAGCTAACCAAGAAGGTGAGAGCCATCTACAGTAAACAAGAGTTGGCGATTATCGGCATGTCGGCTTACGGCAATAATTTATTATCAGCCCGGTTTTTAAAAATAGGCGGTAGTGATTTTATTAATAAACCGTTTTTGGAAGAAGAATTTTTTTGCCGCGTTAATCAGAATATTGAGCTGATGGAATACATTAGGGACCTGAAATACGTCGCAACACGAGATTTTTTAACAGGACTGTATAATCGGCGACATTTTTTTGATATGGGTGAAAAAATATTTGCTCGCGCCCATCGTTCTCAAAAATCGATTGCTGTCGCCCTCATTGATATTGATTTTTTCAAACAGGTTAATGATACACACGGCCATGATATTGGTGATTTGGTATTAAAAAACATCGCTGAACTGTTAAATTCGAATTTACGCGCCAGTGATTTAATCGCCCGTTTCGGCGGTGAAGAGTTTGGCTTTTTATTGCCTAATATCAACGCAGAAGAGGCATGGATTATTTTTGAAGCGTTACGTAAAAAAATTGCTGATAACAGTATTAACCTGCCTGATGATACGGTACTAAAAATTACTGCCAGCATTGGCGTTTGCTGTACGTCGGAGAAAAATTTGGAAACCGCTTTGATCAAGGCTGATAAATTACTGTATGAAGCAAAGAAAAACGGTAGAAATCAGGTTATGTTAAGTTAATTGTCAGGATTATGTATGCACAAACACAATGAGAAATCTATTTTATTTATACTGTTAGGCTTTACCTTAACGCTGCTGGCTTTGGCCTTTGCGGCGATGGCATTAATATTCAAAGAATTTATTTTGAGTGAATTTTTAGCTGCGGCTATGCCCGTCGCCAGTATTGCGCTGTTTGCCGCCTATGGCTTGGCTCACAAAATAAACAGGGACATTGCCGGTATTCATCAAGCGATTAATACATTAACGTTAACCGCTACAGATATTGCTAATGGTGACTTTAATAAACGGGTATCCGCAGCCGACGAGCAAACAAAATCCATAGCCGATGTCTTTAATACCGTTGTCGATAGAATTGCGGCGGTGATCCAACAGGTCATGCAAAGTGCGATTAATGTGACGCAAGCCTCTGAAAAACTTAAACAGTCTTCCGCAACTATCGCTGACAGCGCTAATGATGTCGAATGCCGCTTGGCCTTAACGGCGACCTCCTCAGAACACATCGCCTTTAACGCGAATACGATGGCGGTTTCCATTGAAGAAGCGTCGGGCAATGTCAGCACGGTCAGCGCATCGGTCTATCAGTTAAGCACCAATATCAACACGGTTGCCGCCAGCGCTGAAGAGGCGTCAACCAATATGGTCGGTATCAATCATAGCTTTGATCGCATCTCGCAAGACATTAATACCGTGGCGAATTCAGCGGAAAAAATGTCGGTGTCCATGTCTGAAATTGCCAAAAATGCACAAAATGCCATGCGTATTTCCGGCGATGCGACTGCCAGCGCACAAAAAACGCTGATGACCATGAACCAGCTCAGCGAAACGGCAAAAAAAATCGGCCGCGTGGTTAAGCTGATCGACAGCATTGCCGGACAAACCAATATGTTGGCATTAAACGCCACTATCGAGGCCGCCAGTGCGGGCGATGCCGGCAAAGGCTTTGCCGTGGTAGCCGGTGAAATCAAGGATCTTGCCCAGCAGACGGCGGAAGCGAATAATGAAATTGCCGATCAAATCGAGCAGATTCAAAGCTATGCGGCACAAGCCCTAGACCACACGCAGGCAGTCAATACCGTGATCAATCAAGTCGCCGAAATAAACCAGGCCATTGATTTATCAGTAGAACAGCAAAGCTCATCCGCGGACACCATTACCGCCGCCGTGGAAGGCATTGCCAATGCCAGCAAAGAATCAGTGTTAAACCTGCAGGAAGCCACCAAAGGGCTGAAAGAAATTACCCGTTCCGCCGCCGAAGCCTCGCAAGCGTCGAGAAGTTCAGCCCGCGCCCTGGAAGAAGCCGCAACGGGCGTAAAAGAAGCCGCGCATTCCAGCACTGAAGTATCCACCAACATTAAAAAAGTCAACGACAATATTCATTCCGTACGTTTTACCTTAGGCAAAATGACACAGGAAATCGCCTTAAGCCATCAAAATGCCGGCGAATTATCGCTATTGGCGCAACGCCTGGTGGAATGTGTCAATGCCTTTAATTTTAAAGAATCGCATACTGAAAACCCCGTCTATTTAACGAATAGAAGCACAGAATCAAGCGCCTCGGCACTAATGCCACAAGTTAATCGTGTTGAAACAGCAAAGACGCTACCTAATAGTGACGAAACGCCTTTAATTGTTTGGGATTTGGCTGTTTATAGTGTCGGTATCAGGGAAATCGACAGGCAACACAGTATTTTGGTCGAATTAATCAACCGCCTGGCGTATGGCTTAAAACATAAAATAAGCCGGGAAACCATGGAAGACGTCGTTAATTATTTAGTCGATTACACCGTGTTTCATTTCGGCTATGAAGAAAAACTGCTGGCCGAACATAATTGGCCCGAATTAGCGCAGCATAAAGCCATACATGAAGCCTTCGTCAATAAAGTGAAGGGCTATCAAAGACGCTTAAAAACCGACGATGTCCTGGATATTGCAGAAGATATTATGGCATTTTTAAAAGATTGGTTATTGGATCATATTTTAAAAACCGATAAGCAATACGGCATCGCCCTGAATGCCAAAGGCATCTATTAGGAGACGGTGATCGTGGAGCGGAGCGATGATTTGATTAACACGTTTATCGAAGAAGCACGGGAACACCTGCCCATTATTGAGGCCGGGTTACTTGCCCTGGAGCATAAACCCGATGATCACGCGCTATTGAATGAACTATTCCGCAGTGTGCATACCATTAAAGGCGGCGCTGGTTTTTTTGGGCTTGGTAATATCGGCTTATTGACACATAGCATGGAAAATGTGTTCAGTCAGGCGCGTGACGGTAAATTACTGTTAAGCCATGTCCAGATTGATGTGTTATTGGCCAGCCTGGATCGCCTGGTTCAGATGATTGATGATTCAGCGAACAGTAATAACATTGCCGTTGACGTACCATGCCAACAGCTTAACGCCCTTGTTGATAGCGCTAATCAAGCTTCAACCGTATTAGTCCAGGATACACAAGATGATGATGACGGCATCACCTTATTCGAAAATAATCATCAGGCCGAACGCATTGCCATTAACCAGGGTCATGATCTTGAAACATTAGAACAATACTCGTTAGAACAACAAGCAGCGGACGAAACCGGAGAGTATTACCAGGATGACCTGGTAATCAGTTTTATTGAAGAGGCCAGGGACTGTGCGGCACGTATTGAAAGCTGTTTATTAACGCTGGAAGACAATCCCTGCGATATACAGACGATTAACGAATTATTTCGTCATGTGCACACCATCAAAGGCGGAGCCGGTTTTTTAAGGCTACAAAAAATAGCCCATTTAACCCATATTATCGAAGATATTTTAAGTCTTGCTAAAAATGCCAATCTTATCCTCGAAAAACACTATATTGACACCCTGCTGGAAGCTTACGACGTCTTAATACAGCTCATAGCGCAGTATAACGACGATGCGGCGATTGATATTCATCCCTTATGCCAACGGTTATTGGCGCTTACACAGGCAGGGCCGCTGGAACACGATGAGCCGGTTTTGGAAGAAAGACCGGCGCCCGCCGCAATAGTGATCACAGCCCCAGAAGACCCAGGCAATGAACATGACGGCGCTTTACTCGGTCGCCATAACGAAACCGAAGAAAGTATTCGTGTTCATGTCAAGCGGCTAAATAAATTAATCGACCTGGCAGGCGAACTGGTTTTAGTGCGTAACCAAATTTTTAGGGTATGCGAACCTTTAATTTCCCAGACCAATGGCTTAAAAGTCGTATTACATAATTTCAATCGCATTACCAGCGAAATGCAGGAAGAAATCATGAGTACGCGCATGCAGCCCGTAGGCGTTATTTTTAATCGCTTCCCACGTTTAATTCGGCAATTGGAAAACGATTTACATAAGCAACTGGAATTAGTCACCGAAGGTGCTGATGTCGAACTGGATAAGACCATTATTGAATCACTGACTGATCCTGTGACCCA
>SCST01000940.1 GCA_004299465.1 Methylovulum sp.
CCACCGGCATTCCATTAACCCAGGTTTTTGATTTCCATAATGCCTGCGCCATCCTCGGCTTGATTGTGATCGAAGAAAGCGATGTTTTCGATCCGGAAAAATACCTGCTTGGCTTGATTCAAAAAACCGAAAATAATCCGCAAATGTGGCGCTGCGAACTCGCAGGACAAGCGCTTTTGATTATTTCCCCAGCCGAGGACAAATATTACAGCGATGCCGATCCAGCGGCTATTGGCAGACTATGCACCGCGCAATTGTCTGAAATGCAAGTCAGTGTCATCGACAATAACAGTGATGAAGAGGAAATTGTGCAGATAGGACGCTCCAGGGTACGCCGGAAAAAAGCAGAGGCTTTGCCGAAATTGCCGGAGCATCCGCTGTCCGAGTTGCGCTTCCGCGCAGCCTTGTATGCCTCGCAAGGACGTTTACTGGCGGGTTACACTATTAATGCGCCCGTACATTTGAATAGCTGGCCAGATAAGAAATTACTGAAAGAATCGGCTTCAATCAAAACTGAACGGTATATTTTTCCGCTCGCCGCCTACATGACCAACAAAGCCGCCAACCTTGCCGAAATAGCCGAAGCAACCCATCTACCTTTAGCCCAAGTGATCGATTTTCACAATGCCTGCGCGTTGGCGGGTTTATTGGAACAGCCATAAGAAATACAGACGTTGCAGCCAATGATGTTGGCTGCAACGTCCGACTATCTGTTTAACCCGTATTGATCCGTGGCTGAATAGTTACCGTAATTTTGACATTTGTACCGGCTTTGACTAGGCTGTTCAGTGTTACTGTCAAGTAACCTTCTTTCCGCGGATTTTTATCACGACAACAGATTGTTAAGGCGAGAGAACCATGAATTACAAATACATGATATTTGCCGTTACGGCATTTTTAGCACCGAGCATTGTTTCGGCTAATCCGTTTATCGGCTTATGGGAAGGCGTAGACCCCGATGATGGCGGCCATCAAGTGCTGTCCATATCAGATAACAGACAAGGCGGCGTAAACCTGCTGTTACACGATACCTACTTTACCTTGTGCAATGGCGGCAGGGGCGTCAGCAGCGGTTCAGGAACGCCGCTACGCAGGACCCTGCTGTCCGAAGACTACAAAACCTACTGTTATGACACGCAACAAACCAAAGCAGGCGCCAGGACTTACAAAATGAATGCAGCCGGCAACCTGTTAAAAGTGGATCGCTCCAGCAGCAATTTGGCACCGGTCATTTATCACCGCACCAATACCACCTCGCCGTAGCGGTCCAAACAAC
>SCST01000714.1 GCA_004299465.1 Methylovulum sp.
CTGCGCTATTCGCCCGATGAAATAGCCTGGCAGACGGCTGCAATTGTGTCATCAAGCATCGCCGACTTACCGTTGGTCCTGCTCAGGCCGCATACTCAGCGCGGCAGCGCTGAAGTCTTTGTCTACACCAAAAATAAAGGCCCGGTTTTTTCGCTCAGCACGGCAACATTAGATCAATTGGGGCTTACCATTCTCGATGCCAGGATCATGACGACGCTGGATGATTATGTGCTTAACAGTTTTCAGGTGCTTGAGCAGTCGGGCGAGCCCATTAACGACCAATGCCGGGAAGATCATATCCGTACCGCCTTGCGTAATAACCTGCTGCAGCAAAAAGTAAAAAAGCATAAAAACATCCATCGGCAATCAAGGCAGGCCAAGCATTTTCCGATTCCAACCAGTATTAAGTTCCATGCCGATCCATTGAACAGGCATACGATCATAGAATTGGTGACGACGGACCATGCCGGACTCTTATCAAAGATAGGCCGGGCATTTATCCGGCAAAATATCAATTTACACAGCGCCAAAATAACGACTATCGGCAGCCGCGCCGAAGATATGTTTTATATTACCGACCAGCAAAACCAGCCGATTAATGATACGGTCAAGCAAAATAGGATCTGCGAGGAAATGTTGAACGCGTTGGAAGCCGAGGAATAAAACCCGGTAGTCCGGGTTGTCGGCCGGCATTGCACTAGCGTTGCCTGTAGTCCAGCGACCGTGATGGTTCAGGCGATATCATGGGAATTTCATTGTATCTTGCCCGGATAATATTTTACAATCCGGGCGGATATAGCTCCGGGCGATGTATACTCTTTAGCGTTAAGAGTGTGAATCGCTCTTACATTTATAATAAATAACTTGGAGGATGGTATGTTTAAAATTCGGTCACTGGTTACAGCCCTGGCTTTGGCGGGTTCTATTTCAATGGCTTCGGCCTGGGAAACTTTGCCCACAGAAGCGCCCGCGCCTGCGGATAATGCGACGACGGCAGAAAAAGTCGAATTGGGGCAGATGCTCTATCACGACCCGCGTTTGTCTTCTACCGGTACGGTTGCTTGCGCCTCTTGCCATAACACGATGCTGGGCGGTGAAGATAACCGGCCCAATTCAATGGGCGTTCATGGTCAAACCGGCGGGCGTAGTGCGCCAACGGTGTGGAATGCAGCATTTAATAAAGTGCAGTTTTGGGATGGCAGGGCGGCCAGCCTGGAAGACCAGGCGGCCGGCCCGGTCACGAACCCTATCGAAATGGGCATGAAAAGCTGGGATGATGTGGTTGCCCGGCTGAAGACTATCGAAGGCTACCAGCAGGCTTTTGAAAAAGCCTTCGGTAAGGACGCCATTTCTAAAGACAGTATCACTAAAGCGATTGCCGCTTATGAAAGGACACTGATCACGCCGAACAGCCCTTATGATAAATATGCCGGCGGCGATAAATCGGCGTTAACCGAGCAACAGGTTCGCGGCATGGAGAAAATGGCGGAGCTGGGTTGTACCGGCTGCCACAGCGGTCCGGCATTCAATGG
Organism: Methylovulum sp.; assembly: GCA_004299465.1. Taxonomy (GTDB): domain Bacteria; phylum Pseudomonadota; class Gammaproteobacteria; order Methylococcales; family Methylomonadaceae; genus Methylovulum. The sequence continues at coordinate 1,533 of SCST01000714.1, forward strand.
CGCAGGCATGTTCCAAAAGTTCCCTGTGATGGCTAACGGCTATTTTGAAGCGCAATATCATTTTAAGAAAGACAAGGGTCTCGCCGAAGTCAGTAAAAATCCTGCCGACGAAAACCTGTGGAAAGTGCCTACCTTGCGTAATATCGCTTTAACCGCGCCTTATTTCCACAATGGTTCGGTAAAAACGCTGGCACAGGCGGTGACATTAATGGCTAAATTACAACTCGGTAAAGACCTGCCTAAAGAAGATGTTGCGGATATCGCAGCATTCCTGAACGGCCTGACGGGTGAGTTCCCCAAACAAAACATGCCTGCTTTGCCGGCTACGCCAGGTACGACGACACTTAATTGATGTTTATTTCATCGCAGAGGCCCGATATTTCGCGTCTCTGCGATGCCTCATGGCGTTCGATATTTCCATCGCCCGTCTTTGCGTACGGTTATGATGGACTATAGCCGGTTTTCTACATGAGCGTTTCTCCAGAGTGATG
>SCST01000715.1 GCA_004299465.1 Methylovulum sp.
CTGATTAGCCATGACCTGGCGCTGGTGTCCACGATAGCGGACCGTGTCGCGGTAATGCAGCAGGGCAAGATCGTTGAAACCGGCCAGGCCGATGATTTTTTCAAGCATCCCGAACATCCGTATACGCGCCAATTGCTCAATGCCTTGCCGTCGATGCAAAGCTGTTTGACGCACACCATCGAGGACAAGCCGCCGTTATTGCAAGTCCACGATTTTTCCTGCTATTACCCGGTGCGCAAAGGCATCTTCAAACGTATCGTCGCTCATGTCCGGGCTGTCGACGGCGTCAGTTTCAGCATCCAGCAGGGCAAAACCCTGGCCTTGGTCGGCGAGTCGGGCTGCGGTAAAACCACCTTGGGCAAGAGCCTGTTAAACCTGATTCCCAATAACGGCGGCCGGGTTACCCTCGATGGCATTGAACTGAACGGTTTAAGCGGCGAGGCCTTAAGACGGCAGCGCGCGGCTATGCAAATCGTGTTCCAGGACCCATTTTCGGCGATGAATCCGAGGATGCTGGTCGGCGACGTCATTGCCGAAGGCATCCAGGCGCTGCACCCCGAAATCAGTCCCGCCGAGCGCAAGGCGCGCGTGCGGCGGTTGCTGCAACAAGTCGGCCTACCTGACGATTCCGCATTGCGTTATCCGCATGAGTTTTCCGGCGGCCAGCGGCAGCGCATCTGCATCGCCCGCGCGCTGGCGGTCGATCCCAAGCTTATCGTTTGCGACGAGCCCACCAGTGCGCTGGACGTCTCGGTACAGGCGCAAATTATCCAGTTGCTCAAGGCCTTGCAGCAGGAAAAAGGCGTTAGTTACCTGTTTATTACCCATGATCTTGCCGTGGTCGCGGAAATAGCCGATGACGTCGCGGTCATGTACCAGGGCAGGATTATCGAACAGGGCAGCGTCAAACAGGTGTTGCAGGCTCCCCGGCAGGCATATACGAAAAAATTGCTGGCGGCGGTCCCGGTTTTGGGGCGGCGCGCAGGAATGCCGGAAGACAGCGCCCTGTAAGCGTTTGTTCGATTTGTACGGGTTCAGGTATTAATTTTCCCATAAGTGCTTGCCGCACACATGGAGCATTTCGCTCAGGTTTTTTGGCAAGCACTTATGAAACAATTAATGATCATTGCTCTGCTATACTTGATGCCATCACTAAACCACACCAGGACTTGCCATGACTACTTATCATCGTTTTTTCGCCGTTTTACTTTTTGCCGGATCGCTGACCATTCCTGTCAGCCATGCTGACCCGATATACAGCAATAGCGGCATGTCCGCTTACACACCGACCACTCAGTTTGGCGGGTCGTCACCAAACCAGAGTTACGGCCGGAAAACCGGTAACAAGGCGCTTAATGCGATTGCAAATCTCGGCGGAAGCGTATTTGAAGTGCCGAAAAACATCATTAACACCACGAATAACAGCAATATTTTTTATGGCATAACCGGCGGCCTTGCTAAAGGCCTGATTAATACCGTGGGGCGTATGAGCGTAGGCATTACCGACTTGGTAACCGCGCCTATCCCTACCAAACCGATCGCTTATCCGGTTTATGCCTGGGAGAACACCAAGCTGGATACGACCTACGGCAATATCTTCGAACTGGATTTGTCTGAAAAGGCCGAGCCGCCTGTTGCCGAAGCGCCTGTGCCAACACCATCGCCTGTCGTCGTAGCGCCGAGATTGCCTGTCGTTGATAATTCGGGCCAGTACAATCAACAAACCAACAAAAAAATCGATACCTTGTTTAAAAGACAGATGATGAAGTAGCGCGGGGCGGCGAATTAGCCAAATTCTAAAATGACAGCCGCCCCGCCCAGCGGACTCGTTGCTATGCGCAGCCGCCCCTGATAGGCCTCGACGATGTCGGCGGCGACACTCAGCCCAATGCCGTGGCCGGGCGTGGATTCGTCCGCCCGCCCGCCCCGTTGCAGGATGTGTTCAATGTATTCAACGCCGATACCTGGCCCATCGTCATGCAAGCCAATCATCAGGCGATGGCCGTCTTTCCCGCCCTGGATGTCAATGCGTGCGTTGCACCATTTGAAAGCGTTGTCGAGCAGGTTCCCGAGAATTTCTATAAGATCCGCCTCGTCGCAGCGAATGCGCAGTTCAGTGGGTATCTGGTTGGTCACGCTGACGTTTTTATTGCGATACACTTTAGCTAAGGATACGGTAATTCTCTCGACCACCGGGCGCACGGCAACAGGCGGCAAAGTCGCAGAGCCGTTGGCTGCGCCTGCACGCTGCAGTTGTCGCTCGACAATGCGCATCATTCGTGTGCTTTGTTCATAGACGGTGTCGGGCAATGCCTCGGGCTGGTCGGTTGCGCCCAGCAATACGGCCAGCGGCGTTTTCAGGCTGTGCGCCAAATCGGCCAGCGCATTGCGGTAGCGGCTTTGGCGGGCGCGTTCCTGGTCCAGCAGGCTATTGATATTGTCGGTCAACTGTTTGACTTCCCTGGGGTAGCGGCCATTAATCTGGTTGCGCTCTCCCGTTTCGATGGCGCTGAGTTCCAGGCCGACTTTCCGCAAGGGTTTCAGGCCCCAGTGCAATAACCAGATTTGCGTCGCCAGCAAAATAATCGCCGCACTTGCCAGGCCGCCCCATAATTGCTGCCGATAGAGCTGGACTTGCCTGTGCAACGGCGCCAACTCGGCCATCAGGTAAAAATTGAACGAATGGATTCCGGTTTTAAGCGTGCGTTGGAAGCCGAAACCCAACAGGTAATAATCCTTGCCGTCTTCCATGTGCACGTCGGACCAGTGTTTTTCCCCGACCTGCAGCGTAAACGGCGGGGGTGTCCGCCGGTTGCGTAGCGATGGCGAGCGCCACAGCAGTTGGCTGTTGCCGTTGCTGCCGACAAATGCGTATAAACCGGAATCCGGCAGCGCGAGTTGGGGATAGGGCAAGTGGATTGGCAGCGGCATGATGAGTTGTCCCGTCTCGCTGACCATCGATGCGCTCAGTAGCTGATAAACCTGTCCCAACATGCGTTCCCGCAAGGACAGCCGGCTGCTTTCCAGGAAAGCATTGTCCAGGACCACGCCTGTCGCGCTCAGGAAAATAATTAAAACCAGGATGGCGGTGAGATTCAGCCTGAAATAAAGTGAGTTGATCATTCAAGCCAAGCGGTAACCCCGCCCCCGCAAGGTTTCGATGGGATTACGAATACCTTCGGGATCGAGTTTGCGCCGCAAGCGGCCGACCAGCACGGTCAGCACATTGCTTTCCGGGTCGGCATCGTGGGGGTATAGGTAACTGCCGAGTTCATCCTTGGAAACGATTTTGCCCTGTCGTTGCGCCAAGTATTCAAGCATCCGGTATTCGAAGCCGGTCAGTTCTATTTCCAGCCCGTCGACCATCGCGCGTTGTGTTTCGAGATTGAGTACCAGGTAGCCGCAGTCCAGCAGGGATTGAGGGGCGCCGACGACCCGGCGGATGAGTGCCTTGATGCGCGCCGACAGTTCCTCCATCTGGAAAGGTTTTGCCAGGTAATCGTCGGCGCCGGCCTCCAGGCCCTCAACCCGCTCTTGCCAGCGTCCGCGCGCGGTGAGCACGAGAACGGGGAGATTGCTGCCTTGCCGGCGCAGGCGTTTGATGATTTCCAGGCCGGAAATGCCGGGCAAGCCCAGGTCGACAATCGCGGCGTCTACCGGGTATTCACTTGCAAAATAAAACCCTTCCAGGCCGTCGCCGGTCTCATCGACCTGGTAGCCCTCTTTTTCGAGTTGCCTGCGGATTTGCGACCGGATGCCGGTTTCGTCTTCGATAATCAAAATGCGCATGGTCAATAGATCATAAAGACATCAGCAGGGTAAAAATAACTAGGCGTTGTTTGAAGCTCCCAGCATGATACTAAGGAATGAGCATGAAACAAATTCGGCAACGGATAACTATTTAGCCCCTTGCTGTGTAGGGCGTGCTGCGCGCGCCATCAACGGATTGGCACGTTATCCTCACGCCGGAGAAGGCGCGCGCGGCACGCCCTACACGTCAGGCAAAAGCTGAATAGTTACGGCAACTATAGGTGCGACAGATTGGCATTGTACGAGTAAATCCGCACCCACACCGGACGCTTGCATAAGTTGTTTCATGCTCATTCCTAAGCGGCATTATCGCCCTAAACACTCAAATTTGATACTTATGCCGCTTTCCGGTCCCGTTCGCTTACTGGACGCCGGGGTCAATCGGTAAATAATATTGGCTGGCAACAAAGGTGATGCCTGTTCCTGCGACCTCTTCAACCTGTTTGTTGACACCGCTTGCTATTAATGTACCGCCATCGGCTATGAGGGTTAAGGCTTTGTTTAAGTTTTCTTCGGTAGCGCCGACCGCGGCTAGGTCGATACCGGAAATGCCCCGGAATTTATTTTTATTCAACAGATACTGATCGACGGAGAAACAAGGTGCGGTGATACAGACAATGCCGTTATTTTCCAGGCCGACAAAACGCCCTTCACCAACGGCAGGCGTTGCCGCGCTAAAAGCCGTTTTCAGTTCAAAGACGCCTAAATTACCGAAGCCTTCGTAAATTTTGGCTTTGATCCGGCCATGGAGAAGGGCGGCTGAACTGGTATCGATGTTTTTCCTGTTATTGACGGTGGCGACGTAACATTCCGCTTGCAGGCTGCCGTCCGCGCAGCGAGTCAGTTTACGGTTGACCGCTTTGACAAAAATACCGCCGCATAACGGTGCTATACACTTACGAAGATCGGGCCGGAAGGTGTAGTAGCCGTGCCGGTCGAATTCACTATCCGCTAAAGGCGCGTTTAAACTGTCCGAAATTGCCGCTATATTCCTGCCTGCTTCCTCGGCAAATCCCTTAGATAAAACACAGCCATACAGCAACATTAGAAACATTATGGGATGAATTTTCATGGTAACCTCAATGATGGATGCAAGTGAGTTTCGGGACAAGGTGTAATCTTTTTGGCACAGGCTTTAGCTTGGCGTGACCAGAAAGCGCAAGCGGGTGGCAGCACCTGGGCCTTTTGCCAGGGCCTGCCTCCCGCTTGTGAAATACGCCGATGTATCCCGAAACGAAAAATGCTTAACGTGGTAACGGTCAATTCCCTGGGCAGGGCGCAAATTCGCAGGAAGGCGGTACACGGCCGACATAAGAGCCATCCGGGCATTGCTTGACATCCTGCGTACAGACCGTCGCTACATCGGTACAGGCCGCAACCGGATGCAGCGAATAGGCGGTGGTATCCGGGTTAGGGACAATCGTGCGTAACTGCCGCACGAAAGAGGTAAATTCCTTGGTTCTGGATGAGGCTTGTGCGCATGCGGAAAACCCGCCTTCGATGCCATAGCCGTTTACGATGAATTTATCGACGACACCGTCGGCTACGGCATGCCCGATAACCTGCTTGACCGTTCCAAAAGCCGCCGCATCGACAGCCGGGCCGATACCGTTGATGTTAATTTCAACAGCGCGGTTTTCTGCGAACGCGGATGTTGTTGACAACGCCGCCGTTAAAAAAATAAGGCGTAAAGTTGATTTGTTCATGTCATTCTCCAATATTGTTTACTGTGGGTTGGTTGATGGGATCGATTAAAACAGGGCAGTCTACGGCAATAGCAGCGCCAGAGACTGTTTCTTCGGCCAGTGGGCAATCCGGCGCGACGGCTACAGGGAAATCCAAAACTCCGGTTAGCTTAAACTCAGCCAGGTCGTTGGCCTGCAGCCGGGTTTCGGAAAGCGTGTACAACTGGTCTCCAATGGTCAGCAGGCGTTGGATGTAGTGGTTCCAGTCATAAAGTTCGCCGTCTCCCTGATGGCTGATCGCGGCTTGCTTCTGGAAGCCGTCCGCGAGACTGATGGTGTAAAGATGAGCGCCCTGGAAGACTTCCGTAGGCCAGTCTTCACCGGGTTTCTGCGCCGTTTCGCTGATCGGGAAACCCAGCAGGCCGCGTGTTTTGTCAAACAACAAGGCCTTGTGATCATACATGAGCGGCGAGTAAGTGCCTTGCTCGCCGATGGTCAGGCTGTGCATCTGCACAGGTTTTTCGACATCGCTGACATCGAACAACGCCAGTTTCATGCCTTTAGTGACGACGCCTGTGTCGGTTTCTTCGGTATCCTGGCCGAAACCGAGGATATGGTTTTCATCGTAGGGATGAAGATAATTGCTGAAGCCTGGGATTTTTAACTCACCCAATACTTTCGGCGCTTCCGGTGTGGACAGGTCGATAACGAACAGCGGGTCGGTTTGGCGGAACGTGACGAGGTAACTGCGTTCGCCGATAAAACGCGCCGAGTAAATGCGCTCGCCTTCGGCTAAATGCTCAAGCCGTCCGGCAATTTTCATATCGGCATCCAGGGTATAGAGGTTATTCCAGGTCTGGACGCTGCCGGTATCGCCTGTTTGCATCCATTGATCGACCGTGGTCGCGATACGGAAATAATTATTGTGTTCATCCATAGAAAATGAATTTAACACGGTACCGGGGACTTCGCCGCCCATTCGGAAGTTAATTCCGCCGTTATTAAGCGCGAATTTATACAGGTGCGTAACGGGTGCCGTCACAGAGGGGTCTGTCGCGGTATCGCCGCTGTAATCCGCTGCGGAGAGATATAAATTTTTACTGGAAGCATACGTTATCTCACCGCCACCCAGATAAGCCTTAATATCGGCTTCTTCAGCCAAGGCGTTAAGGCGGAAGCCTGCGACGACCACATAATCCGGTTCGACGAAATTGGGGAAATAATACAGGTCGGTCAACGGCAGGGGGTGTTCTTCGCCGCTTGCAACCGCACTGTCGCTGATATGCGGCAAGATATTGTCCCTGGTCATTTTTAACTGGCCTGAGCGGATGTCAGCATCGACAAAATAATTTAGGAAATACCTGGGATATTTCCTGCCTATCAGGTAAACGCTGTCGCCTATCCTGCGTGAAGACAGGTAATCCCCGGAGAAGGCGATTTCGCGTTGCATGGACGGGTTCGCGCGGTCGGTAATATCATAGACCCTGGCTATCGTGCGGCTTTCGCCGGAAGGCGCCCAAATCGCTATCTTAGCCAACCCGTTCCCTGGCGTTGCCGGTACGGCGCCGTTGCCGCTTTCCTCTTGCCAACCGGTGCCGACAACGATTAATTGGTCGCCGTGCAGGTAAAGCTCAACAGGGCTGAACGTTGTGTCGAATTGCAAACTGGCGACCAATGCCATGTTATCGGCGGGATAAGCCCGGACAATGCGCACCTGGCCGTTTTGAATCCGGTAAAGGTATTGCCCATCGGTTTTGACGACATCGCCTTCGTCCACGCCTTCCACCTGGACATTGGTTTCGGAATGCCCGATAGCGCCGGATGCTTCGGCAGCGGTAAAGACGCCGCCGGTATCCGCCGCCGTCATGGTTCTTAGTGCTAAAGCATGATGGGCATGGACCGTTTTTGCCGAAAGCATCTGCTTCAACTGCTTAAATGATGTGACGCGCTTAGGTTTCAACGGACCCTGTTGTTCCGCCGCCAGTACATCGGTATGCACGACTAAAACGATCAGCGAGGCGCTCATCAAGCCCAGCACTTTTGCCCATTTCGGGTGGTTAATTGTTTTCATGGCAATTTTTCCGGGGTAAGTTTGATCTATCTTCGGTATTAAATACCGAAATCATCAGTATGCCCGGCCAAACAGGCCGAACTGACCGACACCAACCTGGCGGGAACCGCACGGCAAGCATGTATGCCCAAATAGCGGTTTATCCATCAGATAGTCATAGCATACAGGCGTCATGGTGAATGAAATGTTAACCGGAAAACGCACTCGCGGAACGGCGTTTTGTCCGGTATTATGGAAAATAACGTTATTTGTCCAGGACCCGAACATGAGAATAAACTGCTGTTTCCCCCTACGTTTTAATGGCTTAAGGCCACGCATCCCTACGGCGAAGTGGCGCTTGCCCTGCGCGCTGGTATTGGCTGCGCTTTCGCTGCAGGTTCCCGCCTTTGCATTGGATGTCCAGGTGGCCGGCGGATCAGGCGGGAGAGTCGCCATTGTTCCCGGCGATACGGACTGTGCGCTGGACTGCCGTATCCAGGTTCCTCCTTACTCCCTGCTTAGCCTATTTGCCTTGCCCGACCAGGATTACCGCTTTCAGGGCTGGAATGGGGAGATCGG
>SCST01000716.1 GCA_004299465.1 Methylovulum sp.
GCATAGCGCCGATAGATGTCAACATCCTCATGCTGCACCGCCCAATTCAACAATCAGCTTTCTGATGTCCTCGACAGGCCAGACTCTCGTCCTCTCGCCAAGTAAAATACCAGGGGGGTATTTGCCGGATTTAACCCCGTTTAAGAAACTTGTGCGGCTAATCGGGATAATCGGCGGCTCTGAGCTTCCCGGCACTTTCACGATCTGGTTTAACCGTAAAAACCCTGCTTCGGGTAATTGACGATAAACCGGGGTAATCGGTGGCTCTGATCTGCCCGGCATTTTCACAGGCTGGTTGACAGGTAATTGATGTACGACTGAGTTCATTTGTGGCCTCCAATGAAGAAAGCACAAATGATAATGCGGTTAAAAACGGCCTTTTGCGCCGTTTTCCAATTTTGAACTTTATTATGCTGTAGTTGCATGGTTGCACCTTATTGTTGATAAGGCGTCTTATTATTCACATAAATATATGATCGTGAAGCAAAAGAATTATTAAATAAAAGTTGTTCAGTAAATTATTACCTGTTGTTCGGTAGTCCCTACAAAACAATGCAGGCCATTAAAATCAACAAGTTGAAATTTTAACTTTTAATTTTCAGGAATTATATAAAATCAATGAGTTAAAGCTGGCTATTCACACAAAACACTCCGCCTGCACTGTTTTGCAGGGACTACCTGTTGTTCTGCTTTTTAGAACAACAGGTAATAATTTACTGAACAGTGAGCGTTTTTTATTACCTGTTTTTTCGTTAATTTTTTATTTTCTAAACCGCAACGCTTGCGGTAACTTTCCTTGTGACTTGGACATCAAAAAAGCCGTCAAGACCAGCAAAGCTCGTTAAGTTTGTCGTAGCTCTTCAAGTCGAATCAGCTTGTATCAAGCTTTTTTGCCATTTATAACAACACTCCGTTAAAGCGCAATCGTTACAAAAGGGATAACCGGAAGCTGGGTAACGACTCCCGCTTGTTGCCCCGTCGGGCTATCCGGTTAAAGTGGTGTGACTTGCAAAGTCAAAATAACTGATTGTTTCCCGATTATGCCTTAATTAACGGGTAAAACCAGGGGTTTTGGGTTGTGGTCTTGCTCCGATCCGCCCGGCTCTGACAAATTGAAGCCTGAAAAGGCGGCTCTATTGTCAACCTGTAGCAAATAATGCCGTGAATAGGGCGGCTCTTACCGTCAGCGGTAAATGTTTTTACGGTGTCCGATCTCGATTACCAAAATAACCAGCTCGCCGTCTTTGATTTGACAGATAAGCCGATAATCGCCGACACGGTAGCACCAATAGGAGGATAACCGGCCTTGCAGGGCCTTGCCTTTGATTCGCGGATTGCTTGTGTCGTGTAATTCGTTAATAAACGCTTCGATCTGTTGCTTTTGCGGTTTGTTAAGTGACTTCAAAAACTTTGCCGCCTTTTCTTCAAACTTAATCGTCCACGTCATAAAGCCCCGCTTTGACTTCATCCCATGATAAAAGCTTGCTTTCGCCTCGCTCCAGTCCGGCTAAGACTTCATCCGCCGCCCGTGCATCCTGCCAATCTTCCAAGGCTTCAATTAGCAATCTATTCGCCAACTTAGCCAAGTCGGTATGTTCCTGCTCGGCCATTTCAGCAAGCAAAGCGGTAGTTTCGTTGTCGATTTCCAAGGTTGTCATGGTTTGCCCTTCAGTGTGCTTTATTGGCGCTTATTATACGGCTATGGACAATAAAGCATAGTCCACCACGTTTGTACCAACCTGTAACCTGCTTTTTAGCAATACAATCATGTTCCGGTTTTTTTAAACGGTATTATTGTTGCCCCATTTTTCAAGCCGTCCAGATAATCTGCCCAGGATTGCATCATTTTTCGCCGCTCTTCAAGATACTGTGCCCGGTTATAAGCCGCTCTCACTTGATCTCGTGGCGCGTGGGCTAATTGCCGCTCAATCGCATCGGCTGACCATCCTTGTTCATTAAGCAAAGTCGATGCTGTTGTCCTGAAACCATGAGCGGTCATGACATCGCTATCATAACCCAGAGATTTAAGGGCGGTTCTTATGGTGTTATCGGACATTGGCCGTCCGTTTCCCCGGCTTGACGGAAACACATAACGTCCGTTACCAGTCAATGGCCTGATTTCTTCCAGTATGGTGATTGCCTGAGTTGATAAAGGCACAATATGGTGAAAGTCTGTTTTTGACACATAAGGCCGCCATTCACGCGCCACCAGGTCAACATCAGTCCAAAGCATTTGCCGTATTTCACCCGGTCTTTGAAAGAGCAAAGGGGATAACCTAAAAGCCAATTGCACAACAAAAGTTCCCTGATAATTGCTTATATCCCTGAGTAACTGCGCCACTTGTTTGGGGTCAATGATAGCCGCCCTGTGCTTTACTTTTTGCGCGGGTATCTGTTTGGTGACAGGTTGCGCCGGGTCGTAGTCAGTGAAGTTATGGACTATCGCATAGGCGAAAATTGCACTGATCTCGCTATGTAAGCGGTGCGCTGTTTCGAGCTGTGATTTATCAATCAACGGTTTTAATGCCATCAGCACGTCCGATGATTTAATTGCCTTTATTGGCATATCACCAAGAGCAGGAAGCGCCAGTCGTTCAATCCGGCTTGTCTTTTTGATGTGTGTGGTTGCAGTGGTTAAGTGGGCAATTGAGTCTAGCCATTGCCGTGTTACATCTGCAAAACTGTTTAGTATGGGTAAGCCCTCACTAACGCGGCCATCGTTTAATCTGGCAAGCTGTTTGGCTTTTTTCGTATCACTCCTCACTTCGCTGGGGTCAATACCGTTTGCGATATTGTCACGGGCTTTTTCTGCTTCGCGCCGGGATGCCTCCAAAGTGATGTTTGGATAAATGCCTAGTGCCAGCTTTTTACGCTTGCCTTCGATGGTGTAAACGAATTGCCAAAGTTTGGAGCCGTTGGCTTTAATAAGTAAGTACAGGCCGCCGCCGTCGTTAATGGTGTAATCCTTATCTTTGGATTTGGCCGCCCTGTAGACTGTGTCTTTATTGAGTTTATGAGCCATTTTGTTACCTCGATTGTTACCTTTTTTGATGCACTATAACAAAGGTAACTATAAACGTAACAAATTACTGTGTATGTGGTGGTATTTCGTTGTACTTCGTTGGACAATAAAAAAACCCGCTAAGCCTTACGACTTGCGGGTTTCTGTACTTTTTTGGGTCTCTTAAAACCCTTATTTGGTACCGATGGCCGGATTTGAACCGGCACGACTTGCGTCACCACCCCCTCAAGATGGCGTGTCTACCAATTTCACCACATCGGCTTAAACATGTTGATAGTTGTTATTTTTTTTCTGTCTGTTTAGCGGGTTCAGATAACACTTTGTCTTTTGCTTCACCGGGCTTAGTTTCTTTTTTAACGGCTTCAGTACTTAGCTGAGGTTTAGCTTGATCGACAGGTTGTTCAGCCGTAGAAGCTGGCGGTATTGCAGGTAGCTCTTCAGGTTTTGCATTAGGTGCGACCGCTACGCTTTCAGCGGTTTTTTGTGCATCTGTACCAGGGATGCCTACTGGCGCCTCTGTAGCCGGTGCGTTCATCAGGTCATAAGCTGCGCCTTGCTTGCCGTTTAATATGGCAAGCCCCAAGCTGGTTATAAAAAACAAGGCAGCCAGCGTTGCCGTTGTTCTCGATAGGAATGATGCCGCCCCTTGAGCCCCGAAAACCGAGCCTGACGCGCCTGCGCCAAAAGTGGCCCCGGCATCGGCGCCTTTGCCTTGCTGGATTAATATCAGGCCGATAATGCCTAAGCCCAGCAATACGTGAATAACAATGATTACTTGATACATGAAATTTTAAATCGAATTATAAATCTTTAAAAAGGATTCCGCGTCCAGGGAAGCCCCGCCTATTAAGCCGCCGTCAATATCCGGCATCGCAAACAGACCTTTTGCATTATCCGGTTTGGCGCTGCCGCCGTATAAAATTTGTATTTTATCGGCAATTGCCTGGTCTTTTGCAGCGATGTATTGACGGATATATTGATGAACTTCCTGCGCCTGTTCATCGCTTGCGGTTTTTCCGGTGCCTATAGCCCAAACCGGCTCATAAGCGATGACTGCTGCGTTGAATGCTTGTATGCCGGCTAAATTGATCACGGCATCCAGTTGCTCGTTAACGACATCGAAGGTTTGGTTTTGTTCGCGCTGTTCCAGCGTTTCGCCAATACATAAAATAGGCGTAATGTTTTGTGTTTGCGCCTGGCTGAAGCGTTCGGCAACGGATTCGTTGGTATCACCGTAATAGCTGCGACGTTCCGAATGTCCAACCAGCGCATACCGGCAGCCGAATTCACTCAGCATGGCGGCTGAAATTTCACCGGTGTATGCGCCTGATGGCTTGTCCGCAACATTCTGGGCGCCTAGCGCCAATCGGCTGTCTTTAATGATTTCGGCAACACCGGCGAGAAAAACATAAGGCACACAAACGGCAATGTCCGCGCTATTGGTACCTAATCCGGCAACGATACCTTGTGCAAGTAACGCAGTACCGGCACGAGTCCCATTCATTTTCCAATTTCCTACAACCAGTGACTGACGCATCATTACTCCCACGTAGAATAAAACTCGCTATGATATAGGGTAATGGGCCTCAGTTCAAGCACCTATTGCTTTCTTAACTTCATCCGCTAATTGCTCGGCATAACGTTGCACCAAATCTTCATGCTCGCCTTCCACCATCACACGGATTAACGGTTCCGTACCGGATGCCCTGAGCAAAATCCGCCCTTGTTCGCCCAGTTTGCGTTCGGCAGTTTTGATTGCGGCTTGTATGGATTCATTGCCGTCCAGGTTGATTTTTTTATGGGTTTTGATGTTGATGAGCACTTGCGGATATTTTTGCATGCCGGATTTGAGTTCATGCAGGTTTTTTCCGCTGTATTGCATTTCTGCGATAATCTGTAAGGCGGCAATAATGCCGTCGCCGGTGGTTGTCTTGTCCAGGCAGATGATATGTCCGGAGTTTTCTCCGCCCAAAATGCCATTGTGTTTATCCAGCATTTCCATCACATGGCGATCGCCGACTTTCGCTCTCAACAGGTTGATACCCAGTTGTTTAAGTCCGTGTTCCATGCCCAGGTTTGTCATTACCGTGCCGATGACGGGTCCTGTCATTTGCCCGGCGGCTAATCTTGATTTGGCGATAATGTAAATAAGTTCATCGCCGTCAACAATTTCACCTTTATGGTCAACCATAATCAGGCGGTCGCCGTCGCCGTCCAGTGCAACACCTAGGTCGGCCTGATGGGCTAAAACAGTTGTTGCCAGCAGTTCCGGTTTAGTGGCGCCGCATCCGTCATTAATATTAATGCCGTTGGGTTCCGCTCCGATAGTAATGACTTCGGCGCCGATTTCACTGAATACATAGGGGGCGATATGGTAGGTCGCGCCATGCGCGCAATCAATGACGATTTTCATGCCGTCAAAATCCAGGCGTGTAGGTACGCTGGCCTTGCAAAATTCGATATAGCGCCCCGGGGCATCTACCAGGCGCTTTGCTTTGCCGAGCTTTGCCGAGGCTACCGTGGTCATCGGCGAGTCAATATAGTGTTCTATTTGTTGTTCTACCGTATCCGGTAGCTTGCTGCCCTGTACTGAAAAGAACTTGATGCCGTTATCATAATAAGGGTTATGCGATGCACTGATGACAATGCCTGCCTGCGCCCTTAATGTACGTGTTAAATACGCGATACCGGGTGTAGGCATGGGACCCAGCAGGCGGGTATTCATGCCTGCCGCGGTTAATCCTGCTTCTATTGCGGACTCGAACATGTAGCCGGAAATGCGTGTGTCTTTGCCGACCAGCACAAAATCGTGCCCTTCATTGGCAAAAACCTGGCCGGCCGCCCAGCCCAGCTTCAATAAGAAATCTGCCGTTATCGGCGGTTCGCCTACTTTTCCTCGGATGCCGTCGGTGCCAAAATATTTTTTTGTGATCATTTTAAAGTCTAGTGTCTTTAAGTTTTTATATTTCTTATCTAAAAGAGCTTAAAAAAAAAGAGAGGCCTTACGCCTCTCTTTTGGGATCAATCTGCAAACTATTGTGTTTGCTCGGCTGTTCCACCGATCGATGGCTCGGTTTTTTTATCATCCTTGCCTTTGATCTCATCGGCTGTAATGTCTCCGTGGGGCGGGGCATCGTCCCAGCCTTTAGGGTCCCTGACCGGTTTTCTTTCCATCAAGTCATCTATTTGGTCCTTGTCGATAGTCTCATACTTCATCAGGGCTGACGCCATGGCATGAAGAATATCAATATTTTCTTTGATGATGCTTTCTGCTCGTTCATAGTTACGATCAATAAAAGAGCGAATTTCTTCATCGATAGTATGAGAGGTTTCTTCCGCCACGGATTTGTGCTGCGTGACTGAACGTCCCAGAAATACTTCGCCTTCTTCTTCGCTATACGACAGCGGTCCCAGGCGTTGTGACAAGCCCCATTTGGTGACCATGTTCCTGGCCAGTTCGGTAGCCCGCTCTATGTCATTGGATGCGCCCGTGCTGACTTGCTCCCAGCCGAAAATCATTTCTTCAGCAATGCGTCCGCCGTATAGGCTTGAAATCATGCTGTCCAGTTTTTGTTTGCTGGCGCTGTATTGATCTTTTTCGGGTAAAAACATCGTCACGCCCAGCGCGCGGCCTCTAGGCATGATGCTGACTTTATAGACAGGGTCGTGTTCCGGGGTTAGCCTACCGACTATGGCGTGGCCTGCCTCATGGTAGGCGGTCATTTTCTTTTCTTTTTCGCCAATAATCATAGTATGTCTTTCGGCGCCCATGATTAATTTGTCCTTGGCTTTTTCCAGGTCGAACATGCTGACGACGCGTTTGTTCATCCTGGCTGCAAACAAGGCGGCTTCATTAATCAGGTTGGCTAAGTCAGCGCCTGAAAAACCCGGTGTGCCTTGGGCAATATATTTAATTTCGACATCATCTGCAGAAGGCACTTTTTTCATGTGCACTTTAAGGATTTGCTCACGGCCCCTGACATCAGGCAAGCCCACCGTCACCTGGCGATCGAAGCGGCCCGGGCGCAACAGGGCTTTATCCAGCACATCGGGACGGTTGGTTGCCGCGATAACAATAATGCCTTCGTTGCCTTCAAAACCGTCCATTTCAACCAATAACTGGTTCAGCGTCTGTTCCCGTTCGTCATTGCCGCCGCCTAAGCCTGCACCGCGCTGGCGGCCTACGGCATCGATTTCGTCGATAAAGATAATGCAGGGCGCGTGTTTTTTTGCTTGTTCAAACATATCGCGCACACGCGATGCGCCGACGCCGACGAACATTTCGACGAAGTCCGAACCGGAAATAGTGAAAAACGGCACCCTGGCTTCGCCGGCAATCGCCCTGGCCAACAAGGTTTTGCCTGTGCCGGGGGGGCCTATCATCAGTGCACCTCTGGGAATTTTGCCGCCCAAGCGTTGGTATTTGGCGGGATCTTTAAGAAAGTCGACCATTTCAACGACTTCCTCCTTGGCTTCGTCGCAACCTGCGACATCGGCGAAAGTAACTTTAATCTGGTCTTCTTCAAGCATGCGCGCCTTGCTTTTACCAAAGCTCATCGCGCCGCGGCCACCTGCGCCGCCGCCTTGCATTTGCCGCATAAAAAACACCCATACCGCAATCAACAACAGCATCGGGCCGAATGACACCAGCAATTGCATCAGCAGGGAAGGCTGCTCAGGCGGAACGGCCTTGATTTCAACGCCGTTTGCCAGCAAATCGTCCACTAAATGCGGGTCTGAAGGTGCGTAAGACTTAAAGAACTGGCCGCCTTGCATTTTGCCTTTGATAATATGTTCGTCAATGACGACTTGCTGGACTTGGCCTGCTTTGACAGCATCAATGAACTGTGAATACGATAGCGACGAATCCGCTTTCTCGCCTTGTGGGCCGAAGTTATTGAAGAGGGACATCAATACCACGGCAATCACAATCCACAGGATTATATTTTTTATCATATCGTTCAAATTACACACCCTAGGCTTGAACAGCTCAGTTTAAAACTGAGGAATTATATCAGGAGTTGGTTTTCCTGACCGTCGTTATTTATCGGTAGTGATTGGATATTCAATCTACAAATATTAATTTTCCCAAAAGTTCTTGCGCAGTACTCTGAAATATACTGCGCAAGAACTTTTGGGATTGTAATACCCATTCAATAAGTTATGTGTGCTTCGTAAGTGCTTGCCGAACTCATTTAACGAAGACTGGCATTTCTAGTGCAAGCACTTATGAAACAATTAATATAATGGCTACAAGAATTATTTAAAGCCTTTTGCTAAAATATAAACTTCATTGCTTCGTGGTCTCGATGCTTTGGGCTTCCTGATGACCACTTTTGAGAAGAATTGCTGGACTTCGTGATGAAATTCATCAAAGCCTACGCCATGAAATAACTTGACCAGAAATATGCCGTCTTTTGCCAGTACCGTTTTTGCCGTATCCAAAGCCAGTTCTCCGAGGTAAATCGAACGTGCCTGGTCTGCGCTTTTATTGCCGCTCATATTGGGCGCCATATCCGACATGACCAGATTAACGGGCGCGCCGTCAAGAAGGTCATAAAGCTGTTGTAATACAGCGTCTTCACGAAAATCCCCCTGAATAAAATCGACACCCTCCAGTGCTTCCATAGGCAGGATATCCAGCGCAACAAGCTTGTTTTTTTTGCCGATCAGTGGCCTCGCGAATTGGGACCAGCCACCCGGCGCGGCGCCGAGATCAATGATATTCATTCCCGGTTTGATGATCTGGTCTTTGTCCTGGATTTCGCTCAGTTTAAACACGGCGCGCGAACGAAACCCCTGAATCTGGGCTAATCTGACATATTCATCATCGAAATGTTCCTGCATCCAGCGATTGCTGCTTTTACTTCGCCCCATAGTATCTGTATAGTGTCCTGTGATTTTTTTATTTAGGAATAACGAGTGAATGCTGTAGATAGGAAAAAACTTAAGGCCGAAGCCCATGCTTTAAAACCGGTAGTTATGATTGGCCAATCAGGTTTGACTGACGCCGTGCTGGCGGAAATAGAACTGGCACTGGATACTCATGAGCTGATTAAAGTAAAAATACGTGCAGAGCGCGAAGACCGCCGGGAGATCAGCGAAAAAATCTGCTTGAGCACGGGCGCAGAACTTATTCAGGCTATCGGTCAAATTGCTGTGATATACCGGCTGAATCCTGATAAATAATAAAGGCAAGAGCGCAAAACATCGGGTTTTGCGCTTTGTACAGCTTATCAAATATACGCTATCGAGATAATTTCATACTCGACATTGCCGGCCGGTGCTTTAACGGTCACAACATCTTCAACTTCTTTACCGATTAAGGCTCTGGCAATCGGCGAGCCGATAGATATGCGGCCTTCCTTGATATTGGCTTCATCTTCGCCAACAATTTGATAAACGACTCTTTTTTCAGATTCTATATCTTCTATTTCTACAGTAGCGCCGAATACCACTTTGCCGTTGGCATCGAGCTTGGTGACGTCGATGATTTGTGCATTCGATAACTTTGCCTCAATTTCGGCAATACGCCCTTCGGCGAAACTTTGCTGTTCGCGAGCGGCATGATATTCCGCGTTTTCTTTTAAGTCGCCGTGCTCGCGCGCCGAGGCGATCGC
>SCST01000777.1 GCA_004299465.1 Methylovulum sp.
ATCCAGCGTAATAAACGCTGCCGCTTCGCTGAGCAAGGCGATTTTGGCTTCCTTGCTGTCTTGACGATCGACGCGGTACTGTATAGTGCGCAAGATGCCGCGGTTGGCGAGCAGCGCATAAAGCTTCGCCAGTTCTTCCATCGTCACTTCGCCGCTGCCTAATGTTAAAGACAGCCCATAGTGCTGTTCGGTATCCAGGCCTGAAACGCCCGATTGTTTAAGAAATTCATAAAGATTGGGCTTGGCTAATTGTGCGGCTATCGTCAGCGCGGGGATATTGCGTGAACGCACCAGCGCGTCCTGCACCGTCACTGGGCCTATGAAGCGGCCGTCAAAGTTCTCCGGGTTAAATGCGCCGAATGCGGTCGGGGTATCCGCCAAAACTGTGCGCGGGTGCACCAGCCCTTGGTCCAGCGCCAATGCATAAACAAACGGTTTTAATGTTGAGCCGGGGGAGCGTTTCGCCATGACGCCATTGACTTGGCCTGCAATACGCTTGTCCCGGAAATTGGCGGAACCCACTAGTGCATTGACCTGCATCGTGTCGGTATCGAGCAATAACACTGCCGCGTTGCGGATGCCGGCGCTACGGTTTTGTACGATAAAGTTATCAACCAATTGTTTGACGGTTTTTTGTACGGGCAGGTGAATACTGCTTTTGATACGGGCTTCTTCCGGGTACTGGCGCAACAGCCAGTCGCTTAGGTGCGGCGCTAGGAAAGGCTTATCGGCTCGGGTATAGAGGGTTAATGGTAAGCTGAGGTCTACGGCATAGCGTTGATCTTGCGGATGCTGTTGCAGCCAGCGTTGCCAAAGCCGTTGCCGGGCATCGACAAGGGCTTGCGGCAATTGGGAACTTGGCGCGCGGCGTACGGGATTTTGCGGGATGACCGCCAGCGTCAGCGCTTCCGGCAGGCTTAGTTGGGCGACGGGTTTATGGAAATAAACCAGGCTTGCCGCCGCTACGCCTGAGAGATTACCGCCATAGGGCGCGGTATTGAGATAAGCCTCGAGCAGTTCATCTTTTGAATAACGCAGCTCCAGCCAGAATGCCGCCGCACACTGCCAAAGTTTGCCTATCAGATGGCGGCTGTTAATGCCGTATATTTGCCGCGCGACTTGCATCGTGATTGTCGATGCACCTTGCCGCAGGCCTTTTATAGTGGTCATCCATAACGACCGTAACAGCGCTGCGGGATCAATGCCGATATGTTGATAAAACCGGCGGTCTTCATACAGCAAGGTTGCCTTGCGTAGATGATCGGGGATTTGTCGTAACGGCATCCAAACCCGGTATTGCTGGTCTTTAGCCAGGGTCAAGCGCAGCAGCTCGCCGTGTCTTGCGTAAATGGCGGTGGAGTTTGGGTATAAGCCGGCTAACGGCGGCCTGGGTGTGTAGCGTATACAAACACCCAGCCCGACAATAAGGATTAGCAAGGCTGTGAGCATAAGGCTTAATTTGCGGCGTAATATTAATTGTTTGATAAGTGCTTGCACTAGAAATGGCCAGTCTTTGTTAAATGAGTTCGGCAAGCACTTATGAAACACACATAACTTATTGAATGGGTATTACAATCCCAAAAGTTCTTGCGCAGTACTCTGAATATACTGTGCAAGAAC
>SCST01000717.1 GCA_004299465.1 Methylovulum sp.
GCTGCCATCAGGTGGCTGGTCATCGGCATTGTAGCGATTAACCTGGCCGCGATGCTGATGGCGGCGGTTTCTATCTATGCGCCCGGCTGGCGGCAGGGCAGCGGCGATCTATTGCTGTTGACGGCGCTTATCGCGCCGGCCGGCTTGATGCTTGCCGGCCTGTTGCACCGGGCCGCTAAGCACCTGTCATCGGTAACCCGCGCATTGCAGGAAAGCCGGTTATGCCTGAATGCGTTGTTTGAGAATATGAACTGCGGGGTTGCGGTTTATCGTGTCTCGGAGGACGGCAGGCAATTTATATTTGCCGCATTGAACCCGGCGGCGGAACATATCGATAAGGTGCGCCGTGAGGAGCTGATCGGGAAAAATGTCGTGGATATTTTTCCCGGTATTGTTGAGTTCGGCTTGCTTGATGTATTCCGGAGGGTCTGGGAAACCGGCGCCGCAGAGTTTTTTCCGGTTTCGTTTTACCAGGACGGGCGTATCGTCGGTTGGCGGGAGAACACCATTTACCGCTTGCCTGGCGGCGAAATCGTAGCGATTTATAACGATATGACGCAACGTAAACAGGCCGAAGAAACCCTGCTCGAAAACGAGATGCGTCTGCGTAGCATGGGCGATAACCTGCCGGACAGTTATCTTTATGAATTCACCTACCAGGACGGCAAGCCGCATTTTCTGTATATCAGTTCCGGTGTCGAACGGTTGCACGGCATCAAAATTGCCGATGCGCTTAGCGATGCTTCGATAGTGTTGGGGCAGATCGCGCCGGAACAACTCCCCGCTTATCTCGAAGCGGAAAACGCCAGCAGGCGGGACATGACCGACTTCTCAATGGACCTGCATATGCAACGGCCTGAAGGCGACTGGCGCTGGCTGCATGTGCGTTCCCATCCGCGCAAGCGCGAAAATGGCCAGGTTATTTGGGATGGTATCGTAACGGATATTACCGATCGCCATCTTTTCGAAGCAGAGATTAACCGGCTTGCCCAAGCGGTGGAGCAGAATCCGACCGGCATACTGATTACCGATTTAAAAGGTGAGCTGCTTTATACCAACCAAGCCTACACGCGTATTACCGGTTACCAGTTTGTCGAAATATACGGCAAAGCACCGCGCGAATTGCTCTCGACTGAAATAACGGATGCCGAGTTCACGCTGGTTCAAGCCTGTTTAGCCGCCGGCAAGCCCTGGACCGGTATCTTGAAAAACCGGCACAAGGATGGCGGTTTGTATTGGGAGCAGCTCAATGTCGCGCCGGTCTATGACGATGCCGGCGTACTCACGCATTATCTTTATATCCGGCTGGACATTACCGAGAACAAAAAGGCTGAAGAAGAACTGAGGCGTTATAAGGACCATCTTGAAGAACAGGTGCAGGAGCGCACCGCGGAATTGATACTGGCGCGCGATGCCGCGGAAGCGGCAAATCGCGCCAAGAGCGTGTTCCTGGCCAATATGAGCCATGAGTTACGCACGCCGCTGAATGCCATTCTCGGTTTTTCCAGCATTATGCGCAAAGATCCTACTGTTTCCGGGACCCAGATGGAGAACCTCAATATCATCAATCGTAGCGGCGAGCACCTGCTGACCTTGATTAATGATGTCCTGGATATGGCAAAAATTGAAGCGGGGCGCGTGCAACTGGAGAACCTGCCGTTCGATTTAGGCGGCGTGGTGCGCGATGTGACCGATATGATGCAGGTTCGCGCACGGGAAAAAGGGCTGCAATTGCTGCTCGACCAATCGTCTACATTCCCGCGCTATATTAAAGGTGACGAAGCGCGCTTACGCCAGATATTAATCAACCTGGTCGGCAATGCCGTGAAGTTTACCCAGCACGGCGGGGTCACTGTTCGCCTGGGCACCCAGGAAAATAAAGTCGCGCATTTGTTGATTGAAATTGAAGACACGGGGACGGGTATTAGTCCTGAAGACCAACAGCGTATTTTCGAGCCTTTTAC
>SCST01000718.1 GCA_004299465.1 Methylovulum sp.
CTCAGCTCCTTGCCAAGTTACCTGAAGTTATACTCGCTCTTTGGCCTGTGTAGGGCGCGCCGCGCGCGCCTTCTCCGATACTTGGGGCAACGTGCCAATCCGTTGGCGCGCACAGCACGCCCTACAACAGACGCCTTTGACCAAAGTATACATGGCTAAACTTTTCTGAAGGGGGGCTAAGTAGTTACTTCAAATTTGCTGGAAAAGCCGGTAAAGGCCGTCCAGCACCAGTGAATTGGGGCTGACCATACCGATGACATCCTTGTTTTCAATCACCGGCGCCCGGACCAGGTTATAGTCGGCAAACAAGCGCGAGCAATAGCGTATATCCATATCAGGATGCACAGAAATGACCGGTTTGCTCATGATTTCATAGACATTCACGCGGTCCGGCGCGCGGTCTTTTGCCAGCACATGGCGGGCAATATCGCCGGACGTAATCATGCCGTATTCGTCGTCGCCATCGCGTTTATTGACTATCAGCACCGAGGTTTTAAGCGATTTCATTTTTTTCAATGCCTCGCCTACCGTGGCAATGCGGTCGATGCTGCCGAAGTCGGTTTTCATGACATCCCTAACACGGATAACAGTCGGTTTATTGCTCATAACCTATCCTCAAGTTCTTGGTTTAATTGTTCAATCTGGTGCATGACACCGATAGCGTCTTCGACGTCGATCTGGAACGCGATGCCGGTGCCGGGTTTATTATCAAATTCCGCAACGCCGGCAATTTTTTCGAGAATATGCCGGCTAAGATGTTTTTCGACCAGAAACATCAACACGTCACGCGACGCTTCAAGGTTCAGTCCGAAAAAAGTTTTTGTCTGTTTCATGCCTTCGCCGCGCGCATTACTGATCACGGTTGCGCCTTTCGCGCCGTGTTCACGCGCGGTAGCCAGCGTCAGTTCGGTTTTGTCATCTTCGACAAAGGCGATAATTAATTTGAAATGCATAACAACCTCAAGATGTGGATGAGCGAGCGCCCCTGCCGAACCACCGGGCAAGCTGGGCATAACCCAGCACGGCAATGACCGGGAACAAGCAGGCAAAAGCGATCATACCGAAACCGTCCAGCAGCGGATTGCGTCCGGGCACCGTACTCGCCAGCCCCAGGCCCAGCGCGGTAAGCAATGGCACGGTAACGGTCGATGTCGTGACCGGCCCTGAATCATAAGCCAGCGCAACGATCAGCTTAGGGGTAAACCAGCTTTGTATGACAACGACGGCATAGCCTGCGAACAATAAGTAGTACAGCTCTATGCCGGTAATAATCCGGAAAGTGCCCAGCGCGGCCCCGACAGCAACGCCGATGGAAACGGCAAGGCGCAATCCCCAACTACTGATAGCCCCGCCTGAAATATGTTGGGCTTTCAGCGCTACAGCCAGTAACGCAGGTTCCGCCAGCGTCGTCGCAAAACCGACACAGGCTGCAAACACATAGACCCAGGCATAAGATTGCCAGCTCTCGCCGTGACCTGCTACTGTCCCGAGAAATTCAGGCGCCGTCAATTGCGTTGCCATCAGCTTCCCCAGCGGGAACAGCGCCATATCGAGGCCTTCCAGAAAAAAAGTGATGCCGAGTATGACGCAAACAAAGCCGGCCAGTATTCTCTTCAACTGCACAAACTGCTTGCGTATCACGACAAACTGAAAAATGACGATAATCGCGGCAATAGGCAGCATATTTGTGCAGCTTGCCAGCAGCGTCAATAAAAAATGGTTTACTCCATCAATCATCTGGCAATCCCGAAAGCCAGTACGAAAATAGTCGGCATTAATGCGGCAAAGGCTACCAACCCAAAACCGTCAGTCACCGGATTACGGCCTTTAATCGCGGTAGCGAGACCCACGCCCAGCGCGGTTACCAGCGGCACGGTAATCGTCGATGTCGTAATCGCGCCGGCATCGAATGCAATCCCGATAATATCGGCAGGCGCGAAAGGGGTTATCAGCGCCACACAGCAATATCCGCCCATCATCAAATAATGCAGCGGCCAGCCCCGGACAATCCGTATCACGCCGATCAAAACGGCGCAACCGACCGACAATGCCACGGTAATGCGCAAGCCGAGCGCATAGCTCTGCTGTGCGGCGGCTGTTTTCTCAATGATATGACCCTTACCAGCGATAGCGGCAGCCTCTTTAGTAACCGCCGCCAATGCCGGTTCGGCAATCGCAGTGCCGAACCCTAAGCAAAAAGCGAAGATCAGCAGCCAGGCCAGGCTGCCTTTGCGGGCAAACGCATAAGCCATCGCCTCGCCTATCGGGAACAGGCTTTGTTCAAGCCCCTGGATAAACAAAGCCAGCCCCAGCACGACCAGGAGCGTGCCGAATATCATCTGGCCCGCATCGG
>SCST01000719.1 GCA_004299465.1 Methylovulum sp.
GATACCGTGCGCCCTACCAGGCTGGAGGCCTGTAAAGCCTGATCTGAACTGATTGAGGCCGAAAAATCCTTGAATGACTGTTGCAAGTCCTGAATGCCTGAAACCGTTCCAAATTGCGCCATTTGCGAAAGAAACTCGCCGTTTTGCATGGGTTTTGTCGGATCCTGATGGGTCATCTGCGTGGTCATCAGTTTTAAAAACTCATCCTGGCTCAATGACGTTGTTTTAGTGGCTTTAGTCGTATCAAGCGTTGACACGCCCAAGCCGCTGTATGGATTTATGCTGCTCATCATAGCCTCCTGTTATTGTCCCATTTTTAAGGTTTGAAGAATCAACTGCTTGGCCGTATTCAAAACCTCCACGTTATTTTGATAAGAACGTGATGCCGACATCATATTAGCCATTTCTTCGACAGTATTGACATTAGGCTTGAAAATATAGCCATCCTTATCCGCCATCGGGTGATTGGGCTCATACTCCATGATAGGAGGCGCTTCGCTTTCCAGCACGCCTAACACCTTCACTTTGCTTCCGGGATTTTGTTTATCGAGAACATTTCTCAGTTCCGCCGCAAACACCGGCTGCCTGGATTTGTAAACATCGCCCTCGCTACTGCTGATTGTATTGGCATTGGAAATATTGCTGGCCACCAGGTTAAGTCTCAATGATTGGGCGTTCATGCCGCTGCCGGCAATACCGAAGATATTTAATGAAGACATGGCTATTGCCCCCTTAGAGCCGTCATCAGCCCTGAAAATTTATTCGAAACAAACTGCAGGCTGGCCTGGTACTGCACGGCATTCTCGGCATATTTGGCCTGTTCAATATGCGATTCGACGGTATTGCCGTCCAAGGACGCCTGATACGGCGTGCGGTACATTAAATTGGCCCCCAGCAAAAGCCGCTCCGACGCTAGATGTCCGGCCTGTGTGCGTTCCATATCGACATTCGGCGGCATGGTTTTTTTCAGGACGGACGTAAAATCCAGGTCGCGAGCCTTGAATCCGGGAGTATCTGCATTTGCTAAATTGGCAGCGAGTATTTCGCTGCGTTTTTCCCGCAAGGCCAGGGCCTGCGGATGAATGCTAAGTGCTTTGTCAAAATTAATAGCCATGATGTTTTACCTCGTATGCTGGTGCAAGACGCTTTTTCATAAAGACGAAAGCACAACATATGCCAAGACAAGAATATTCATGTTGATCATATTAATTGTTTCATAAGTGCTTGCACTAGAAATGGCCAGTCTTCGTTAAATGGGTTCGGCAAGCACTTATGAAACACACATAACTTATTGAATGGGTATTACAATCCCAAAAGTTCTTGCGCAGTACTTTGAATATACTGTGCAAGAACTTTTGGGAAAATTAATAGTGATATGACATGCAGATGCGTATAACAATCCGCTGTAACTAGAAAAGTGCTGGTTATCCGGCGAAAAGGATCGCTGATAATGACGACAACGCCATGAAAAATAGAGAAACAACACAATGTGTCAATAAATTGGCTCAATCGATACCTTGCTGCGTATTTTTTATGGCATCAATCCTGCTGTAAATTTATTAAGCCTTACCGAGGTATCGAACCATCTATCTGGAATTCATCATGAACAAAACAATAGCCCTATTCATCACGCTCAGTGCCATCTGCACATCAGTCCCTGCAGAACAGCGCTTCCAGTCACATGAATCCATTTACCGGATCGTAGAAAACACGGTGGCAAAAAAAATAACCACGACTGCGGAATACAGCATCGACATAATCCCGCTGGACAGCCAATTGC
>SCST01000720.1 GCA_004299465.1 Methylovulum sp.
CGCGGCCTTTGCCATCGCTAAGGCGGGTTCGGCGGTCATTGCCTATGATCTTTCGCCCAAAATGCTCGCACTGGTAGAGCAGGAAGCCGATCAACGCGGTCTCATGAACATCGCTACACAGCTAGGCGCAGCCGAGCATTTGCCGTTTACCACTGCCAGTTGTGATCTGGTCGCCACACGCTTTTCGGCCCATCATTGGAGCCATGTGCCAGCCGCCTTGGCTGAAGTCAGGCGCGTTCTTAAACCTACCGGCATAGTTCTGGTGATTGATACCGTCGCAGCAGAAAATCCGTTGTTTGATACGGTGTTACAAACGGTGGAAATCCTCGGTGATGCTTCGCATATCCGCGATTATCGCGTTTCAGAATGGCAGGCCATGTTACAAGCTGCCGGTTTTGATATGGTAGAAACCGATAGCTGGTCGTTACCGGTCGAATTTGCCAATTGGGCGGCTATCAAACGCACCTCCGAGCGGAGAATCGAAGCCATCCAGGGTGTGTTCGAGCAGGTATCGGACGAAGTGCGTCAGCATTTCAAGCTGCAAGCCGATTGCTCGTTTGATCTTGAAGTCGCTTGGCTGCAAGCCAAACCCGCATTTTGAATGCGGGCCAAGGGCTATTGCTCACGTAATACCAGTATTTTTCCAAATGAGCGGAGGCTCACAATCTCATCAAGCATCCAGCCTGATGGGTCGAAAAGCCTCTGCCAATCGGCAAGCGTACGTTCCCTACCATTGGTAGCCATGAACATCTGCAGGTCGATAGCGGCACTGGAAAAATCGGCCTTAAAGTCCGGTACGACCAATTCCATGAGCGCAACACAGGCACGGGTTCCTGCGGCGGCAATCGCCAGATTACTCAGCACCTTGATGCACAGGCCATCATCCATGCCATGCAGCACGGCGCTTAACAGATAAATGTCTTTGGCGCTTATTGCGACGGGTACCGATTCGAGTATGTCCCCAGCTTGATAGCTTATACGCGAAAGTAACGCCGGCGGTGCTTTCCCGACCCAATAACTTGGCGCTGTTTGAATGACTTGCGCACGATCCACCACAAGAGCCGTCAGGCGAAGGTGCCGCTTCAGAATGGCGAGCGACTTGGCGCCGCGAGAACCACCCAAATCAATAACGCGATCAAACTGACCCCAGTTGAAATCGGTGGCGAAGCTATCACCGGTCAACGCTTCCACGCTATCCATGGCTTCGGAAAACAAGCTGTCGAATTCGGCGTGGCGGTCAAGATAGTCAAATAATGCCTCGCCATTAGACAATTCAAAAGGCGGCACGCCCTCCCGCACGCCATTTTCAAACTGTTCATACCACGGACGGCTCATCGCTTCGGAATTGTGCATGAGGATCATGGCCCGCACATTTTTCGGGTTGTCCGCGCGTAAGTGGACGGACAGCTTGTTGTTGCGGAATACACGCGGCGCCACCTCTTCAAAGACACCGATGGATGCCAGCATGCGCAGCAAGCGCCCGGTGGCATCCGCGTTGGCTGCGACACGCGTAGCAATCGTTTCCGCGTCCAGTTTTTCGTCTCCAAGTACGCTGGCTATGTCTAGATTTGCAGCGACGTAGAGCGCACGGGACTGCCAGAAGGCCGAACCGATCTGTATCAACCGAAACGGCGGCGGTGTGAGTTTATGGGGAATGGTTTGCAGCCAGGATACCCACTTCATGGCTGTGGAGAAGACGCGCACAACGCCGGCATTTTTTTGTAATTTCACGGTCCGAGTCTCCACTATTACAATTGACTCGGGGCTAATCCCGCCGAGAATAAACGTCCATTGAATGCCGCTAATTGTTCGAGAAATTCAGCATCCATAGACCGCCCCATCTGGACTTCAAAAACTTCCTTCAACAACATGGGCATCATGGCCAAGCTAACAAAAGCCATGCGCACGATGTCCTGGTCTAGTGAGGAGATAAGCTGTCCAGATGATTTGAGAGATTCCACTTTCTTGGCGCCACGAGTGCGCCCGCGCTCCAATAGCTGTTGGATAAAACGCCTACCCGGCCCCTGGTTAAGTGCCAACACTTTCAGAATCAGCTTTGGAAATTCCGGTCTTTCGGACATCGTCTGGTAATACAGCTGCAGAAAATCCTTAAAGCCTTCGACGGAGTCCAGCATAGGGCCGTCCAGTACGTTCAACAGGGGCGCCAGAGTGGCGCGAATCATCTCCTCGTATAAACCTTCCTTGTTGCCGAAGTAATATCGGATCATAGAAACGTTGGCATCGGCCTTTTCAGCGATCAGACGCGTCGTGACTTTGTGGTAGTCATCGGACAGAAAACTATCGAGAGCGGCGTTCAGCAAGCGCTCGCGAACGGGATCAGAATCAGGGGGGCTAATCATTGTTTTTCCAAATAGCAGGCAATGAAGTTAGATTAGCAATGGCTTGTTTGGGACGCCAGCAGTTTCGTCAATCAATTTTGATGGTTTGATTAACTCGATATTCCCTATCAGGTTTTGTAGTAAAAAATTTAGCGATTACCCATGCCAAAATAAAACATATCGAAAAGTCCGCATATAATGATTGCAATTTATGGCGTTAAGTCCAGGTCTTTGCGTGCCTCAGCTTTTGAGGTAGACAGGGTTGGAAAGAATATTCCCCTGGGGCAGCCGGAATGTGAACTCAAGTCCGTGCATTGACGGAACGGATACGAACATCACAGTCAGCTTTCGCAACCAAAGCCTGCCGTTGGTGAACCATGTTTTTCAGCTACCTGAATGTCGCAAAATGGCCGTTAGTGATCGGTTGCATTTGAAAGAGTAAAACCGACCTTTGCTGTCGATCACCCCGTGTGATTGAACGACAGTAATTTAGCCTCAAGCGACCACCGATTACCAACGCTTTTGGATGATATATAGAAATGCTAAATCCTTGCATATTATAACTCATTGTGGCAAAGCAGGTTTCATGGTAGATATGCGGAAAACTATCTAATTACTTGTTAGGCCTCCCAGACAACACAATGCACAATATCGAAGCCCTTGCAGCACCAATTGGCGTCTACGACTCTGGAATCGGAGGTCTGTCGGTGCTACGTGCGCTACGTGAGAAATTGCCCGGCGAATCCTTTGTCTATGTAGCAGACAACGCGAATGCGCCATATGGAGATCGATCACCAGCGTTCATTGAATCCCGCGCAAAACAAATCACCAACTTCTTGGTTCAGCGCGGCGTGATAGCTTTGGTACTCGCCTGCAACACCGCTAGCGTCGTAGCTGCATATCACCTGCGCAGGTTACACGTGTTACCAATCGTCGCGATGGAACCGGCGATCAAACCCGCCGTGCAAATCACCAAGTCCAAGGTCGTACTCGTGATGGCAACCACGAACACAATACAAAGCCAGTCTGTCGCGAGGCTTTGCCGCGCCTACGGCAAGGACGTAAGGATCATCCTTCAACCGTGCCCAGGATTAGCA
>SCST01000721.1 GCA_004299465.1 Methylovulum sp.
TATCGGTGGTGAACATATAAACGCCGGCGCCCAGCAACGCCGCGGCGCCGGCAGCGACAACAACCGCGAGCAAGCCAAATAACGCGACATTGCGCAAGCGCGTAAAAGAAAATGAAGTTCCGGCAACCAGCCTGAGCAATCCGGCGGCCAATACCGTCTCGAATATATTCACCAGTGCAAACAGCACGGCCTGTTTAACGCTGAAAGCCGGCATATCGGCAAAGATTTCCGGCGGCAGGATAGCGATAGCCAGCAAAGGCCATTCACGGGCTGGCCGCAACAGCAAGGCCGCCAGTAATACCGCGTTGGACGGCCAAAACAACGCAATGCCGTCCGGCATTACCGATGCAGCCACTCCTAATTTCGCAGCGATGAAATAGCCTATCGCCGTAGCCAGGCAATAAAGCATGATTTTAAAAGGATAGCTCATTACAAGGGTCGGCTCGGAATACATATTTTCCAGGTTATTAAGGCGATTTCATTCGTTGGTAGCCCAGCCTTTCCCGCTGCCCTGTTAATCGGGCATATTGCACTCCGTTCGCTGCCGCTACGCTGAAAAGCCCCGTAAAATAACACAATCCAGCCAAGCTAACGATCGCTAAGTAACGAGCACGAAATAAATTGAACAACTCATATTGTAATGGGATGTGGTCAGTCAGTAGGGATTGATATTTTTCCACAATACTTTGAAATACAGGTTCCTTACCCGGCAGTTGTGAAAAACAAATGCCCGGCAACGGCTGATTGTTTCCAGAAGGTCTCGTTGTTCAGTATTTAGCGTCAATGGAAATAAAGGGCAGTCCATACAATTTTTGCTTGTTCAATCAAAAAAAGCGGGGGATTACCCTTTATTTCAACCGTTGTGTTAGGCGGATTTACAGGATGAAATCGCTTGCGCCAGGCACAAAATTTCCCGAAAGCGTTATCGCAAAATCTGCAGACTGGTCGCCGTTGACATCGCCATAAAGCACGCCATACCAATAATTCAGCTCACCGCCAAACACGCTAAATCCATTATCACCTATAAACGAAAACGCCTGGTCACCCGCCAGCAGGGAATTGGCATCAATCGCGGACAGGTCGATTTTATCACCGACAGACAGATCGGTGATGGTATCGCCGTAGTATGAGTTACCGCCATCGGCTAACGCGTTATATTTAAAAACATCGTTACCTGCACCGCCGGTCAAGGCATCGACGCCTAAGCCGCCGACCAGCGTATCGGCACCGTCGCCGCCGCCCAAGGTATCCGCGCCATAGCCTCCGGCTAACGAATCACTCCCTGCCCAGCCTTTGAGCTTATCGTTACCATTGCCGCCTTTTACCGTATCGTTGCCGCTTCCGCCATTCAGCACCTTATCTACCGCAATTTGGAAAACCAACGAACCGGGCGCCGTTTCCTCGATAGTCAAATTATCAGGCAGGATTAGACTATAGTCTGCGTTCCAGTCACCGTTAGTGTCGATTTGCAGCAATGTCCTATTCCAGCCGTCATCGATTATCTGCACTTGATTGACCACGCCGCTAAAAACCTTACCCATCCCTGCAAAGGTAAGTCCGGTAATCGCGCTTAGATCGATTTGATCGCCCACAGCGAAGTCGCTAATCGTGTCCCCGTTCAGGGCACTTGATCCCCAATAAGCGCCATTGTCTATCTCGGCTAAAGCGTTATATTTAAAAACATCATGACCTGCTCCGCCGGTCAGCATGTCTGCGCCCAAGCCGCCGTCCAGCGTATCTGCGCCGTCGCCGCCGTTAAGCGTATCGCTGGATGCCGCACCGGCTAAGCTGTCGTTACCGCCCCCTCCGTTCAGCGTATCGTTACCATTGCCGCCAACCAAGATGTCATCAGCGGCCGAGCCATTCAGCGCTTGACTTTCGACAACTTGAAAAACCAGCGTCGCGGCGCCCGTTTCTTCAATAGTCAAATTATCAGGCAGCGCCAAACTGTAGTCAGGATAGCTGTCGCCGTTGCTGTCAACCTGCAGCAACGTTGCATTCCAGTCATCAACTATCCGTACTTGATTAGTTACGCCGCTGAAATCATTACCGAACCCTGCAAAGCTAAGCCCGGCAATCGCCGCTAAATTGATTTTATCGCCTACCGCCAGATCAGTAATACTGTCCCTGTTATAAACACCTGACGACAAAAAAGAACCGTCGCCAAACTCAGCTAACGATCTGTACTTAAACGTGTCGTTGCCTAAGCCGCCGGTTAGTTCGTCAGTGCCTAAGCCGCCATCCAGCCTGTCTGCGCCTTCTCCGCCAAGCAGCTTATCCGAGCCATAGCCGCCGACCAGCACATCATTACCGGCACCACCATCCAGCGTATCGTTGCCATTGCCGCCAGCTAACGTATCATTCGCATTGGTGCCGTCCAGCATTTTATTTTCCGCAACCTGGAAAATCCTCGAACCGGCAGCTGTTTCTTCAATAATCAAGTTTGCCGGCAAGGCCAAACCGTAGTCTGCAATCTTGTCGCCGTTGCTGTCAATTTGCAGCAACGTTGTGCCCCATTCGCCATGAACGCTTATTTGATTGGCCACGCCGCTGAAATCATTACCGAACCCTGTAAACGTCAGCCCGGTAATCGTGCTTAAATCGATTTGATCGCCCACCGTCAGGTCGGTAATGGTGTCGCCGCTGTAGTATGGCTCGCCAATCTCGGCTAAGGCCTTGTATTTAAAAATATCATTACCCTCGCCGCCGGTCAGCATGTCCGTACCCAAACCGCCAAGCAAGGTATCCGCGCCGCTGCCGCCACCCAGCTTATCCGCACCATAAGCGCCGGTTAACGAATCATTCCCTCCCCAGCCTTTCAATACATCATTGCCATTGCCGCCCTTTACCGTATCGTTGCCGGCTCCTCCATTTAAGGTTTTATCTGCCGCAACCTGGAAAATTAACGAACCGGCTGCCGCTTCCTCGATAATCGAGTTGCCGGGCAAAGCCAAGATGTAGTCGGCATAACTATCGCCGTCGACATCAATCTGCAGCACTGATGAAGATATGCGCACTTGATTGGCTACGCCGCTGAAATCATTACCCAGCCCGACGAACGTAAGCCCGGCTATTGCGCTTAGATCGATTTGATCGCCCACCGCCAGATCGGTGATGATGTCGTGGCTGCTGTATGGGACATCGAGCTCGGCTGCTGCCTGGTATTTAAAAACATCGTTACCGGCGCCTCCCGTCAGCACATCTGCGCCTAGCCCCCCCTCCAGCGTGTCCGCTCCGTCGCCGCCGTTCAGCGTATCCCTGCCCGCCCCAGCCACCAGGTGATCATCGCCGACATCCCCAGTCAGCATGTCATAACCGTTACCGCCGCTTAAGTCGTCATCCGCGGCGGTGCCCAGCAGAATTTGATTAGGCGCGATAGTCAGTCGATTAGATCCCGGCGCCTTTTCTTCCAACGCAAATTGTGAAGGCATTAAGCTGTTCAGGATTATCCACGAATCGGCGATTTTATCGCCGTCAAAATCAAAGGCTAATTGCCTGCCGGTATTGTCACCATAAGCATATTGTCCGGGAACGCCGCTAAAAGACGCATCGCCTATATAACTGATTCCTTGGAAAGCAATCACAATGTGATCGCCCTCAGCAAAATCATTGATACTGTCAACTGCAGCGCCGAAAAAATTACTGCCTATCAAAAAATCGTCCGGCCTTGTAAAGCGAAACGTATCCGCGCCTCCCCCGCCCATTAAGCTATCAACGCCTAATCCACCGATTAAAACATCATTGCCGTCCCCACCTTGCAAAACATCATTGCCATCTTCGCCGGTGAGGGTATCGTTACCTAAGAAGCCAGACAGCGTGTCATTCCCGGCCCCGCCGCTTAGGCTTTCACCGGCATCGCTTCCATTCACCGTTTGATTAAGCGCAAGCGCTAATATCCGTGATCCTGTTGCGGTTTCCGTAAAATTAACCCGGCCGACAAGTTCCAAGACCACATCTTCTTCAGCATCACCATCGCTATCCACTGCAATGAAAGAGGTATTGCTATAATTCATGCTGCCTGCATAGATAAGGGAATAATAGCGAACTTCCCCCGCCACACCCGTAAACTGGGCATTGCCGATAAAGTTTACTCCGGCAATCGCCGCAAAATCGATAGTATCTCCCGCCGAAAAATCGACGATCTTATCGCCGCCGGCATCATCAAATCGGCTATATTTAAAAACATCGGCACCGGTACCGCCATGTAAGGAATCCGCACTGGCCCCACCTTCCAGGACATCATTGCCGTCGCCTCCGGACAAAATATCCCGCCCGCTGCCGCCGGACAATAAGTCATCGCCAGACAAACCATAGAGCGTATCCCAAGCCGCCGAACCCGTTACCGTATCATTACCTGTTGTACCTGATTTAATTGCCATTTTTATACCTTAGCCATTGAATTGAAAAAATGGACTATCGCCCATGCCAGCCATCTGTAAAATCTGCACGCCTATTGATGAATATTGTTCTTCGTATACCATTTTTACTGACTTTATGGCACAAGTGATTTAGTCCACTCCGTAAGAAACAGTGCCGAGCACGCGCTGAAACACCGGTTCATCCTTATTTTTCCGCAATCAACTGCCTCAACAAGTCTTTACAGACGGCCATGCTCTTTTCGGCGCGCTCGTTAAAATCCTGATACCACCAGTCTTGCCGGTCGCGGTATTCCGGCGCCAGCCTGTCAATTACCAGCAAGTCATAGATATTAACCCATTCCTCTTCCACTTTGATCGCGAGGCTAGGATTGAAAAGATAAGCGCCGCGCAGCACGCGATAAAACAGTTTACGGTTATGCCTGTCGTCTTTACTGACTTCGTTTTTTGACAGGATGCTGGACAGATAAGCCCGTTGTTTGCGGCGTTCAGGGAGAATGCTGTTAGGGATGTGTTTTACCGCATCGATAAAATCCTGGGTCGCAAAACCTTCGAGCCGATACGTCATTTTTTTCGGCATCACACGGTAAAACAGCGCGATCATCAGGTTGAGCATGAAGAACTCCATGCCGTTCTGGTCAAGCTTGACCAGGCGACCATCGACCTGGATGCTCATGCTGGTAGGTTCCAATTGCTCGTAAATATCGGCCAATTTCTTTTTGGCGTAGGCATCACTGCGATCCGCTTGCGCCAGTGCGATTTGAAAAGCCGTTAAGCCGTTGCCATCGACTTTCCCGGTATCGGCGCCCAGTTCAAACAGCGCCTTGATCACGTCGGTATTGCCCATCCACGCGGCAACCATTAACGGCGTTTGATTGAAGATATTGCGAAAATCCGGGCCGTATTGGCTAACCTGCTTGAGCACGGCATCGGGCTTTTTAAAACTGTAGGCGCTGTAATGCTTCTGTTGCAGCAGCTGCAAGCCTTTATCGGGTTGCTTGGCGGCCTTAAATTCGGTTTTCAGCAAGGTATTGATAATGTCGCGGTCTTCATAGACCAGGGCATATTCAAACAAGGTCAGTTTGGCGTTTTTATCGTTGCCTTCAAAAGCTTTATGTTTCAGTTCGGCCAATGTTGCGGCGGTGATAACCTGCCAGTCCGGCGTTTTTTGTTTGAGAATTTCGCTACGAATCCGCTCGGCCTGTTCCTGTTTGCCTTGCAGTTCCAGTTTATGCGCTTCCTGACGCCAGTCATCGAGGCTGGAATTTTGGTTGGCGAGTTGCAGGCTGGCTTGGGCATCGCGCAGGCCCATTAGATCCAGCAAGGGCTGCTTCGGGTTGCTTTCAATCCAGTACAGGTTTTTAACGGCCCGCGTCAGTGCGACATACAAGGCATTGATATAGAACTTGTAGACTTCCAGCGATTTGTCGGTCTTGTCCTTGGCGCGGGCATATTTAATGTCCTGCTCCAGGTCGGCAAGACTGACGCCTTTGCTGATTTCGCGGTAACGGGCTTCCTCCTGGCTCAAGAAGTTGTAGAGGATGATGTTTTCATATTCCAGCCCTTTGGCTTCCTGGATCGTAAAGACCAGCGGCGTGCTGAAATGTTGTTGCGCCGCCGGTTTCTGGTCGCTCGTCATGACGATGACGGCAAACAGTGTCGAGGCTTTGGTTTTGCTATCCAGTTCCTGGCGGATACCGGCGGTGTCCTGCAAAAACAGCACTTCGCCCTGGTTATGGCCGTTACTTTCGACCAAGTAATGGCTTTCCTTGTCGATGGAGCCGAAGCGCTGGTTCTTGATTTTTAAAATCTTGTTGGCAATGTCGGTGACTTGCGGCGAGTTGCGGTAATTGGTGTTCAGGATGCGGATCAGCTCATCCGAAGTCTGCAAATCTTCCTGCCGGTAAAACAGGCTTTTGACTTTCGACCACGAAAAAAAGTTGGGATGCACAATCTGGTTGGAATCCCCGCACAAAATAAAATCCTGCGCCTGGCGTAGCGATTTGATAATCAGGTAAAGTTGGATATTGGTTAGATCCTGCACTTCATCGACAATGACAAAATCGTAACGCGGTTGAACGTGCTGTAGATACTGGTGGCTGACGATATTGCTGTCGTATAGCTGCCGGTCTTGTAAAAAGTCCAGGTATTTTTCAAAAACGTCGTACACCGTATTGCGTTCTTCCGCGAGGAAGATTGATTCCTTGACGCCCAGGTTCAGGTAATCCTCACGACTTAACCAGCTCTTATCGGTGGCTGGCCCCGTGATGACGCCACGAAATTCCTCAAACAATTTATGCGCATCTTTCATCTGGCCCTGGCGATAGCGGCTGAACCACTGCTGGAAGGCCTGGAAGCTGACCGGCTTGCCTTCCGGCACCCGGATGCTTTCCAGAAACTCCTGGAACGATAAAAAATCGACCTGCTGCTCGGGGTTATCGTAATGGTGCGCGTAATACAAGTCGCGGGAGTTTTTAACCAGGTAGGCTGATTGCGTCACATACAACACGTCGCCGACGGCCTGTTTCATCTTTTCCAGCGTCAACGCCGTTTTACCACTGCCGGCCGAACCGATGACAATCAGCGGCGGTTGCAAGTCATAAATCGACTGCTGGCGGTCATCAAACGAGATGATTTTATCGAGCAGGTTAAACGTGTTGTGGCCCGGATTCAGGTAAACCAGGTTTTTCCCCTGGCTTTCATCGGGCTTGGGCAGGACGGGGATTTTATCTTCATCGATACTAGCAGCCTGACGCAGAAAACGCGAGTCTTCGTAAGCATGGTTTTTGATTAATTCCAGGATCAGCGCATAGCTTTGTTGCTGATGGCGATAAATCGAGAACAGCAGGCGGTCGCGTTGATTGAGCCGGGCGCGATATAGATTATCACCGATTTTTTTAACCTCCGCCGACTTGAAGTCATCGTCTTCCAGGTATTTTTGCAGCTTCGCGAAGCCGGGAATGGTTTTGGGATTGAGTTCGTTATAGACAAGGACTTTCATGAAACTCTTTGCTGATAATGGTAGCGCTTGTGGAGTGCAGGCTTTGCCTGCAAGTTATGCAATAACCGGCCTAAAGTTGAACCGGATGGGTTCAAATTCCGGCAAACTATCCCGATACCTTGTTGCCGTAGTAATCCAGCCCGGCAATCAGGCGCATCTTGACCCGGTGATGATCGATGCCTAAGGTTTTAAAAGCCGTTTGAATGCCCATCGCTTTCAGCGCATCCTCGGAACCGAATCTAATGTTGAACAGACTGCGCTGTTTTCCCTGTGGAAAACGGCTCATGATTTCTGCACAGGTCTCGTCAATAAGCCGTTGCGCTATTTTCAGCTCTGCCGCAGCTTCACGGCTGAGGTCGGAGTTCATTGCCCGATTCGCGGGCTGCACAACAGGAGCGGCGGCAGCCGTTTGAATCTTGCTGCGCATGGCCGCCAATTTTTTGCTTTTTCCAACCGAAACCAGCAGGCTGCATTCATTAAGCTGCACTTTTTGCCGTTCTGGTTTAAGTTTGTCGGATGCTTTTTTCATGGGTGTATCTGGTTCTGCTGATTAAATCCTGGCGTTTAGGTAACTATTCATATCCTTGCCTGAAGCGTAGGGCGTGCCGCGCGCGCCTTCTCCAGTGCGTGGATAACGTGCCGGTTCGTTGATGGCGCGCGTTTATGCCCCAGGAGGATACAGCACGCCCTACAGCAAGGGGCTGAATAGTTACTTGGCGTTTAGGCACCGCTTCAAGCAGTCTGTTATCGATATTGACTGTAATTTGCATGGCCTGTGTACACGCCATCCTTAAAAATGATTAGCGCCAATACTAAAAACAGGATCGCCGTACTGCATGACTGTCTTGTCAACCGTTAACAAATGGAATTTTTCAACGCTTGCTTGAGCTAATAACAACCGATCGAAAGGGTCTTTGTGAATATTAGGAAGTGAATCGATGGCGAGAGTATGTTCATTTGCTATCGGCAGTTCCTGGTAACCGTTTAAAAGCAGTTGCCGCC
>SCST01000722.1 GCA_004299465.1 Methylovulum sp.
CGCTGTTTGGTCAATTGTGCTGGGCGATACGTAACCGCCTGGGCGAGGCTGGCTTGAATGAGGTGTTGCAGGGTTATACCGACAATAACCCGTTCGCGGTGCTTTCGGATGCTTTTCCCATCGGCTTCATACCGTTGCCTAAATTGCCCGGTGCTTTTTATCAAACAGTAGATAGCATAGACCGCAAGGCAATAAAAAAGCGTGTTTGGCTACCCGTTGCCGCACTGGAAAAACCGCTGACCGAATGGCTCACACACGCCGTGACTTCGGGCCAAATTGCCGATACTTACCCAGCCGATGCACAAAACAAAAAATACCCGACTCTGAGCGAGAAACACCCGCGAGCGCATAACAGCATCAATAGCCTGACAGGTACGACCGGTAAAGGCTTTGACCCGTACAGCATGGAGCAGGAATGGTTTATTCCCGATGTGCATTGGTCGATTTACCTGCTTCTGGATACCGGGCGATTAAGCCTGGAAGACTGCCGACAATGCCTGACGGACATTGGCGCGTTTGGTTTTGGCAAAGATGCCAGCATCGGTTTGGGTAAATTCAGCATCGAAACCTTTCAGGCCGAAACCTTGCCCGCGCAAGCCAACGCCAATGCCTGTTTAACGCTTGCGCCCTGTGCGCCGCAGGGTCTGGGTTTCGAGCAATCGCGCAGCTTTTACCAGTTATTCACCCGCTTTGGCCGGCACGGTGACATCGCTGTGCATCAACAAGGCAAGCCGTTTAAAAATCCGGTATTGCTCACTAAGGCAGGCGCAATTTTTGGTGTTCAACCGCCTGCCTCCGGTTTTATCGGTCAAGGGATCGGCGGTAATGGACAACTGTCCCCAAAAAACCTGCCGAAAACAGTACAGCAAGGCTATAGCCCGGTTATTCCGATTCATTTTCCTGAGCAATCGACGCAGGAGTTGTTATGAATTTTCATATCGTTCCCACGCTCTGCGTGGGAATGCTGTTAGAGACGCTCAGCGTCTCGCACCGCTGGAGCGGTGCATCCTGCATTCCCACGCAGAGCGTGGGAACGATAAAAAAAAATGAAAAAAAACAACCGGCACCGCGCATAACTAAATCGACGATCAACTGGTTCGCCATATCAAGAAGCAGTTGGATTATAAGGATTGGAAGAAATTTATGAGTTTTTTACAGCAATACAGCTTAAAGTTCACCCCGTTATCACCCGTACATATCGGCGCGAACGAAACTTACGAACCGGGCAATTATGTCATTGATGACGAAACGCTGGCATTGCATGGTTTTGACAGCCACGCGGCGCTGGCAGGTTTTGACGAACGGGATAGACAACAGCTATTAGCCATCGTCGGCGGCAAGCCGGATGACACCATGCTAACCAAAGTGCAGGCATTTTTTCACAATAACCGCGAAAAACTGATCGCTCACGCCAATCCAGCAATTCCCGTTGCCAAAGGCGTTGGTGATTTATACCGTAAGCGTATCGGTCAAACTGCGCAGCATGAAGGCGGCGGCAGACGGGTGATCAATAAACTGGAAATTGAACGGACTTTTTACAACCCCGTCACCGGACAGCCCATTTTTCCGGGCAGCAGCATTAAAGGCGCGATACGCACAGCTTTGTTGGATAAAATAAATAATGGAAAACGCGCCGACCGTAACGAACGCAATCAGGAATTACAACAGCGTTTGCTGGAGGGCAATTTCCACACCGATCCCTTGCGTTTAGTTAGCCTGAGCGATGCTCATTGGCACGGTGACCGCAACTTGCCTGCACAAGTGGTCAATTTTGCTGTCAACCGCAAGCGTAAACCCGTGTTGCTCAATGGCCATCTGGTGCAATCCCAGGCTGAGCTAAGCAACCTGACTCAATTACTGGAATGCGTTGCACCTATCGCTTATCAAAGTTTACACGGGAATCTAACCCTGCATAACACAGACAGTGTTCGGCACGATAAGCACAAACTGCCTGCCGAAAAATTTCACTGGACTATGAAAGACATTGCCGAAGCCTGTAATCGGTTTTATGTCCATCTGTTCAACCAGGAGCTGCAAATCCTCAAAGATCGGGGCTACGCGGATACGGTCTGGCTTAACGGTGTGGAACGGCTATTTGATAATGGTCTGTTGCAACAAATGAATGCCGGCAAGGTGTTTTTATTGCGGGTGGGCAGGCATAGTGGTGCAGAAGCGATGACGCTTGAAGGCGTGCGCAGCATAAAAATCATGAAAGGCAGAGGGGAAAAGCCGGACTATGCCAGTCAACCTAAAACCATCTGGCTGGCAGCCGACGAAGCCGACACCAAAAACACGATGAAACCTTTCGGCTGGGTATTGGTGGAAATCGACCCGCAAACCGAAAATACCGATTGTGTTGACTGGCTGGAAAAAAGTGCAGATCGATGGGTAACTTGGCAAACCCAACAAAATATCAGGCAGCAAACACTCCGCAAACAAGCCACTGAAAGGCTGCTCATCGAACAGCAGCGGCAAGCGGAACAACAAGCTTTAGTGGCAGCAGAGCAGCAGCGCCAACTTGAAGAACAACAACGCCTCGCCAACCTAAGCCCAATCGACCAGGAAATTGAAGCCTTTTTAAAAACCGTACCCGAACCAGAATGGGATACCCGCTTATTGCAGGAATTGATTAAAGGTCGCTGGCAAGATGAAGACTGTAAAGCAGTCGCGCGTAAAATCAAAGACTTGATGATAGCAGCCGATAAATGGATGCCTGATTTTACCGGCAGCAATAAACAAAAACTTAAATTTAAGGAACGCTCACAAAAAGTGTCAGGTTTTTTGGACGGCTGAGGTGAACACGATCATGACCACCTATTTTGTAACCCGCCACCCCGGCGCAATGCTCTGGGCGCAGCAACAAGGCCTGGCCGTTGACCGACAACTCGACCATCTTGATATGGCAGACATAAAGCCCGGCGACACCGTTATCGGCAGCTTGCCGGTCAATCTGGCCGCCGAAGTTTGCGCAAAGCAGGCGCGTTATATTCATCTGATCCTGGAACTGCCGTTTGCCTGGCGCGGCAAAGAACTGAGCGTGGACGACATGCTGCGCTTCGGCGCAAAACTCCAGCAATACCATGTCAACAAGGTGAACGCATGAAGACAAATCTCTTCGGTTGGCCCGACGCTGTCTGGCAACTATTTGACCAGCTTGGCATTTTGGTTGGCGACCTGCTGATGTTGCTAACGATAGTC
>SCST01000723.1 GCA_004299465.1 Methylovulum sp.
TTGTGGCACCCATACCAAAATGGAAGAAATAATCTCAAGCTTGCATTATTTTGAGCAGTTTTAGGTTGAAATGTGGTTCATTAAGATGAAAATCGTAAAAATCATAGATAGGGGTGCGGAATGTCGGCTAAACGACTACGAAGTCTGAGCTAGTCAATTCTAAACCCACACCAACGACAGCGATTTTTATAGTAGCGCCAGCGCCATTACCGTCAGCATCGTAAAACAAATTACCCGTGTGGTTGTTGTAAATCAAATAGTCATTAGCATCAGCGGCGCCGGCGGTAGCTATCACGAAATTATCTGCTGTGATAGTGGTTATAGAAGTAAAGATTGAATTATCAATGCTGATAGTGTCGTCGGTTACGGAAAAGTCAGTAATAACATCAAAACCAGGCTTTATATTTAGCACAAAGTTGTCTTGTCCTGCACCGCCTGAGATAGTATCACTGCCATAACCACCGAATACCGTATCATTGCCATCGCCGGCAGCGATACTATCCCTGCCAGCGTCGCCAGTGATAAAGTCATTACCGGCACCGCCGCTTATTGTATCGTCACCATAGCCGCCGACAAGACTATCGCCCAAGGTATCAGTACCGCCTGTGATAACATCATTACCACCATCACCATATACAGTATCTGCTCCTGTACCTGTAGTAATAGAGTCATTACCACCGCCACCAGTAACATAATCGCTACTGACGCCGCCGACTATTGTATCGTTACCGCCGCCGCCTGCAATCGTGTCGCTTAAGGTATCAGTACCGCCAACGATACTATCGTTATCCAAGCCACCACTGACTGTGTCAGAGCCAGCACCTATGATGATGATATCGTTACCAACACCTCCAAAGACAGAATCGTTACCCGCACCACCGTTTACTGAGTCAGCGCCTATACCGGCGCTGATGGTATAGTTACCCGTAGCCGCAGCAAGAAGGGTAATAGTATCGCTGCCTGCAGCAGTAGTAATTGTATTGATTGCGGCAGTTGTTGCCGCGGTTATAACATCTGCACCTTGACCAGTTACTATAGTTTGCACACCTGCAGTGGATGTTGCTGTCACAGTGACAACACTTGAACCAGTACTCGTAATAGTCTGCGCACCACCAGTGGATGTTGCTGTCACTGCGACGAGATTTGCACCAACAATAGTCTGCGCACCTGCACCTGATGTTGCTGACACTGTGGCAAGACTTGTACCTGTAGTAATAGTCTGCGCACCTGCAGTGGATGTTGCTGTCACTGTGGCTAGACCGCCCATGCCCGTAGTAATAGTCTGCGCGCCATCCGTGGATGTTGTTGTGAGTGTTGCAACCCCAGTAAACGTACTCATGTCAATCGTAACCGCACCTGCACCGGATGTCGTCGTCAGCGCTACACCTGCGGTTGCGAATGCAACTTCAAAAAAAGCACCAGTGGTCAAGGTTTGTGCGCCGGCACCTGTGGTATTAATCATAATCTTTTCGATATTAGTAATACCACTCCAATAATTGTCAGCCGGTGTGATAGCCGCAACTCCAATAGGTGTAATATTCAGCGTATCGGTACCTGCGTTACCATTGAGGATATCGGAAACTCCAAACGTACCAGTCGCTCCATCATTATAGGTGCCCTCAAAAGTGTCATTGCCAGAGCCTCCAGCAATGCTATCCATATTTGTAGTGAGCGTGAAAGTAGTCATAATTATTCCTTATTCGTGTGAGCGTGAGCGTGAAAGTTGAGCTTGAGACCGTCGCGCTGGGCAATTTACTTTCCATGACATCAAAACCACTCAAGCGTTAATATTTATCCTCTTTTTTTTAAAATTGCTCTGTACGTTAATACACATACTGAGCAGATATTTTTTGAGTACTGCT
Organism: Methylovulum sp.; assembly: GCA_004299465.1. Taxonomy (GTDB): domain Bacteria; phylum Pseudomonadota; class Gammaproteobacteria; order Methylococcales; family Methylomonadaceae; genus Methylovulum. Next base: position 1,863 of record SCST01000723.1, read on the forward strand.
TATTGTTACGTTAGTGCGGCAAGCGAAGTTTGGCGTTTCTAGCAGGGTGAAAGTTCCTGTTGGGTAAGGTCTAGTCAACCACCACCCGTATCGAGTGTTGCGTGTCCGGCGGAGCGTTGCGAGCCGGTTACCGATATTTCTGGGGGACTGTCGGTGTCCAGGGACGTGGCATGTGGGGAGAGAAACGGACTAATACATAACTCTGGAAATATATCCAATAATTCTTGTGCTCAACAATCAACCTAAATGCTGCATTTATTGCTGAATAATTATCCGAATGATTTCAAAAGTTGGATACTAGAACTTGCGAGACCTCATCAGTTTCCTGATGGTCGGAGTAAGGTATGCGGGTAGTTAGCCACGTAAAGGGAAACCTGACACAGAGGCAAGCCGAAACCTAAAGTCCACCAGATGCAAAGCCTAAACCGCCTGGTTTTCCAAGCACGGATCACCGTCGAACAGGTCATTTCGGGGTGAAACGCTGCCGGATTGTCGAGGATGTGTTTAGGAACACGCGCAAAGGTTACGATGACCTCGTCATGGGGGCATTACTTAATAGAACTCGGCATAGAAACGCTTAGCGTTGACGCTAATTCGGATAATGTCTAAGTACCATTTAAGTGTGGGACTAAACACCTAGAATCCAGGTTATATCGCCGACTTTATGTGCGATACCGTACCGACGATGTTTGATGTTTCGGCTAATCTTTTTTTGGGTTTGTAAAACATCACACCGTGCCCAACCAGTCTCGAAACTTACTGAGATACCGATCATTTTTAAAGAGTTGAGGATAGTATGAAAAGATTAATTCCAATTGTAGCCGTGCCTTTCTTGAGTGTAACACTCGGGGGTGCTGCTTATGCGACTGATGTTCAGGAGAAACAACAGGAGCTTATCGAAAAACAACAGGAGGTCAAAGAAACACAGAAGGAACTCCAGCAGGAGAACCTAAAGGAATTGACCGAGCGTGTCCAGGCATCCAACGAGTCGATGCAGCAGGTGAGCCGGGCCAGCAAGATCATCGGTACTACTGTGAAAAATCCCAAAGGCGACAAGCTTGGCGATATCAAGGAGTTAGTGCTCGATCCCGAGAGCGGCCATGTGGTCTATGCTGTAGTTTCCTTCGGTGGCGTATTGGGTTTGGGAAATAAGCTCTTTGCCATTCCATGGAAGGCGCTGCATTGGACTCGCGATAAAGAATATTATGTCCTCGATTTGGATAAGGACACCTTAAAAAATGCGCCTGGGTTTGATAAGAAGCATTGGCCGGACAGTTCAAGCAAATGGGATCAGCAGCGCGAGGAGATTGAGCAGTTTTATCGCGTCACCCCTTAACGGGTTATCAATAATGTGGTCAGGCGCTAGGCCGACTTGGTTGGCTTAAGAGCATGACGGTTTCTTCTTCAAGGCATAGGCCTTATCCCCTTTTCATAAGGAATAGAACATGAAAAATCTAACGAATATAAATACTATCGCCCGTTCAAGTCTGGCGCTGGCCTTAGTTATGGTCATCTGCTCCCCGCTACAAGCGCAATCCGCCGAGTCTACGGAGACTAAAAAAGCGACGGATGTCAAAATGATGGAACGCTGCCAGGGCATGAATGAACAGAAACAGAAAATGCTGGATGACATGAAGGCTCAAGACGCTTTACTCACCGAGCAGCTAACCAAGATGAATAGCGCGCCGGATGACAAGAAGGTGAGTCTGATGGCCGCTGTTATCACGCTCATGGCGGAGCAGCGGATCGCCATGAATGCGCAAATGGCAAAGATGGAGACGGAGAAAATGCAGCACATGCAGATGATGGGCAAGGAATCTATGTCGCAAAGCCCTATGATGAAGGGTATGGATGAAAAATCCGGGAATGCTAAAAAAGAACAGAAATAACTGCCGGGCGCCACAATGTAGCGCAACACTTTCCAAGTTAAGCAAGTTGGAGACGCCGGAGTAGGCATATCCGGCGCGCATTCCAGCCTGGTTTGGCGGCGGGTTGGGGCGGTTTTTTATGGCAATGATGTTAGTGAGTTTCGGTTTGAACGAAATCTGGGAAATGGCGCAGATGTCTGCCTACGTTGAAACAGCGTCAATTTCCTGGACAAGTACAACCGCTCTTTGTACGCGGGCGGCGATGGGTGATGTGGGAATCGTCTCGAGCATTTACGCCACGGGCGCGCTGGCCGCAGGTCGTATACGGCATGTATGCCTGTAATGGCCGGGGCTTGGCGTGGATCTGTGGCCGCTACTCCAAATGATATTACCGCCTCCGTTCACGTTCTGGATTGCCCGGAGCTGGGCTGACCGTAGCGCAACTAAAGGCTCTTTATGATGAATCAAACAGACGGGTGGATGAGTGGAGGGATGTGGGTGTGGACAGTGGCCGGCATCCTGGTTGTAGTCCTGTTGGTTGTCGTTATCAACAAGTTGTCCAAAAAATAATTCAGCGCTTGGCGCTGCTGTAAAGTGAACGCTTAACCAAAGAAAGCAAATCTTATGTTGATTAAATTACCTACTGAAAAAACCGTGAGCGAGGTTGCGGTGGCCTTGCAGGACGCCGTGCAGGCCAATCACTTTGGCGTCATGCAGGTTCATAACCTCAAAGAAACAATGACCAAGAAAGGTGTGGAGTTTGACCGCGAATGCCTGATTTTCGAGGTCTGCCAGCCGCAACAAGCGAAGAGGGTTCTCGACCAAAACATGAGTGTCTCTACCGCACTGCCTTGCCGAATTTCCATTTACGAGGAAGGCGGTAAAACAGTTTTAGCTACGTTGAAGCCGACGACTCTCCTGGCGATGTTCAACGCGCCGCAACTGGAAGAGGTGGCGCAAGAAGTGGAGGATACGATTGTTAAAATCATACAGGAGGCGGCATCAGGCTGATTGTCAGGCCTTTGACCGTCCCTAATGCTCGCTTCTTTAATCACTTTCGTTATGGAAACAGGCGCTTAACTGGAAATTTAGCTATAAAACGCCTTTTAGATTTTTTACGCATTAACTGGAGATTGAGTCATGAAAGAAACACGTTATTAAATTTTTTTACGCATTTTTTTTAGCTCTGGCATTAATGACTGCCGCGGGTTGCGCATCGACGCAAACGACTGAAGGAACTGGTGAGTATGTTGATGACAGCGTTATCACTACCAAGGTTAAGGCGCTGTTATTCGATGACCCCAGCCTGAGATCGGGCGAGATCAATGTTGAAACCTTCAAAGGCGTGGTTCAACTGAGCGGCTTTGTGAACTCCCAGGCCGATATTAACAAGGCGGTTGAAATTACGCGCGGCGTCAGCGGCGTGACCTCAGTCAAGAATGCCATGCGCCTCAAATAAGGGACGCCATCATGAAAAACACAGACAAAGCAGCTAATCTTGCACATGAGACTTTCGATAAGATTGCCGACGCCAGCAGCCATGCTGCGGAAGCGCTCGGCGAAAAAGGCGAACAACTGAAAAGTGCCGAGCAGCACTTGATGAAGAATTGCCGCAGTTATGTCCGCGACTACCCCATAGCATCGCTGGGTATCGCGGCAGCGGCGGGCTTTCTGCTGAGCCGTCTGTTGAGCCGGCGTTAAGCTTAGCATCCATCGTCATGAACCTGGACGCCGTAAATAATATGCGGCTTATAAAGAGGAAACTATCGTGGAAACAATAGACAAAGTATCACATTCCGCACATGAGGCCGTCGATAAGATTGCCAGCGTGGCCAGTCAGGCTGCGGAAGCAATTGAGGAAAAGGGCGAGCGGCTAAAAAATGCCGAGCAGCATTTGATTGAGGATTGTCGCGGTTATATCCACGACAACCCCATAACATCGATGGGTATCGCAGTAGCGGCAGGCTTTTTACTGAGCCGCTTATTGAGCGGCCGTTAGACCGGTAAGCATCATGAACCCGAACGCCGCAGATAACGAGACGTCTGGGCAAACTGCAACGCGCGGCGATCCGCAGGACGGTTCCGGCGTTTTGGAGGATGCTCAGTCGTTATGGCGCGAGCTGTATGGGCTAGGACACGATCACTTCCGGCTCGCTGCGCTGGAAACGCGGCGGGCGGGCGAAAGTCTGGTGACTATGATTGTGGCGGGGGTGATGGTTGCCGTTTTGCTGAACGCCGCGTGGCTGGGGCTGGTCGCCGCCGCCGTGCTGGGGCTGATCGAGCATGGCGTCGCGGCGAGTAACGCTATACTGCTTGCCGTTGCTTGTAATTTGCTGCTCGCACTGATCTTTTATGGCCTGATACGCCACAAAAGTCATTATTTACAATTCCCCGCGTTCCTACGCAGTCTTCAGCCCGCTCCAATGCACAGGGATGTGGAGAGATCATGATGGCGGCCTACTTTCTAAACCGAAGCAAACCCAAGTCGCTGACGGCTCAAATCAGGGCTGCGGAACGGCAGGTGTTGAACCGTCAACGGCGGGTCGGCATTCGCGCCGCTAAGCTGGTCCGAAAAGTACACCAACAGATGACAGCACCGGCAAGTTTGCTGCTGGCGGGTGGCATCGGCTTTGTCATAGGCGAATTCACTAAGAAGCATCAGGTATCCAACAACTGCGGCACTGTTGATAAGCCACGCGCGGTCGAGACGACACCCTTGAGAACTGCGCTGAACCTTATGACCTCGGTCCATACCTTATACACGGCTTTGCCGTTAGCCTGGATGTTGAAGTCCTTCTATCAACCCGTTGCGTCGGCTCAAGTACCCAAACGGCGGGACGTAGGGAGTAATTGAAATCAGCGATTCCAGGCTGCATCTCGACCGAAATAGACAACGGTTTGTCGCACTACTCATGCCTATACCGGTCGGTACCTGAAATATACACCTATTAGGTAGTGCCTGGCCGAAAATACTACAAACTATGTTTAGTAGGCCTGTAGCGGAAAAATCGAAATGAGTTTTCCGGTAATCGAATAAAAACGCTACAAAAATTGGAACCGCTAATGCCATGTATATGAAATACAGTACATTATTTTTGTTTCGGCACATCATTGTGCCTAAAACTCAAATGTGAAAAATCGCTGTAAGCCTTGATATTCATGGGCTACAGCATTCTCACCCAAACCTGGGTAAGCCATACTTCAACGCGGTCAGACCGTCTTCAAATTTTCCGCCGACCATTTTGTCCATGCTGAACACCAGCCCTATCTCGTTACAGCTTTTTCAAAACATGGCTTTGTTATTACAATATTTGCCCTATACTTCTATATACTTTAAATGGTCAAGTTTCCAGTTTTTGTAGGCTAAGTCTGGCTCGTATCCCTCTCAGTGAGTGGCGCTTTCCTAGACCCAGAAAACCGAAAAGATGACCGCTCAGAGTATATATCTGCAATTCAAAACTCTACTTTAGGAGATTACCA
>SCST01000724.1 GCA_004299465.1 Methylovulum sp.
GCTTTAAAATCGCTCAATACCGGCACATCCAGGGCATATGATTTGCTTCGACGGGCCGGCAAATGACCACCCAGCTCAGTACGGCGCTTGCGCATATAATCCAGCTCTTTGGAGCCTTCCGGGAAAGTCAGGTAAGGCAGTTCATGCAATTCGTCATCGCTGACCGGCAATTCATAACGGTCGCGGAAATGGCTGAGCGAACTGGGGCTCATTTTTTTCTGTTGATGGGTGATATTTTGCGCCTGCCCCGAATCCCCCATACCGTAACCTTTGATGGTTTTAGCTAGGATGACGGTAGGCTGGCCTTTGTGATTGACCGCCGCATGGAATGCAGCATAGACCTTCGCAGGATCATGGCCGCCGCGGTTAAGCTCCCAAATATCGCGGTCCGACCAGTCGGCGACCATCGCCCTCAACTCGGGATTATTGAAGAAATGTTCGCGTACATAAGCGCCGTCTTTAGCCTTAAAGGTCTGGAAGTCGCCGTCTACGCATGCCATCATGCGGGCAACCAGCAAACCTTCCTTATCGCGCGCCAGCAAAGCATCCCAACGCTGCCCCCAAACCACCTTGATAACATTCCAACCCGCGCCGCGAAATTCGCTTTCCAGTTCCTGGATGATTTTACCGTTACCGCGCACAGGTCCATCCAGCCGTTGCAAATTACAATTGACGACAAAAATAAGGTTGTCCAGTTTTTCGCGTCCGGCCATGCCAATGGCGCCCAAAGACTCCGGTTCATCGGTTTCACCGTCCCCGAGAAAACTCCAGACTTTACGGTCTGAGGTGTCGGCGAAACCGCGGTCTTGCAAGTAACGCATGAAGCGAGCCTGGTAAATCGCCATAATCGGTCCCAAGCCCATAGAAACGGTCGGGAATTGCCAGAAATCGGGCATCAGCCACGGATGCGGGTAAGACGACAATCCGTTGCCGTGCACTTCCTGGCGGAAATTATCCATCTGTTCCTGGGTAAAGCGCCCCAGCAAAAAGGCCCGCGCATAATCACCGGGTGTCAGGTGGCCCTGGGTATAGATCAGGTCGCCACCATGATGATCGGACGGCGCATGCCAAAAATGGTTATAGCCGACATCATACAGGGTAGCCGCCGAAGCGAAACTGGCGATATGCCCGCCGACATTGGTATGCTTGTTGGCCCTTAACACCATCATCATCGCGTTCCAACGCACATAAGAGCGTATTCTTTGTTCTATCGTCGCATCACCCGGAAACTGTGCTTGTCTCTCGACAGGTATGGTGTTGAGATAAGCCGTATTGGCGCTGAAAGGAATGTCGAACCCTGAATGCCGTGTTACGGCAACCAATTGTTCAATCAGAAAATGCGCACGTTCGCTGCCATCCTGCTCCAGTACGGCTTGCAGGGCTTCAATCCACTCCCTGGTTTCGGAGGGATCAATATCGTGCTGCCCGGTAATTTCTGAAACTAGACTATTCTTCATTGGTTAATCCTGTTGGGTTTGATCCTGTGAAAGTTTGATCGTGTAGCTGGATAGTGCATGGCTGTAAAAGTCATTACGTGGAATATTACAATCCCAAAAGTTCTTGCACAGTATACCCAGAGTACTGCGCAAGAACTTTTGGGATTGTAATACCCATTCAATAAGTTATGTGTGTTTCATAAGTGCTTATCGAACTCATTTAACGAAGACTGGCCATTTCTAGTGCAAGCACTTACACTTATGAAACAATTAATATATCGGTGATGTTGGCCTCACTACGAAATCTCAACAATAATCGAGAAGGCCGAAAGAGCTGGTAGCATTGCAATAGCATAGTATATACAAATGCCGGGAAGCAATGCACCCGTTTTAATCAGTTACTGCGTAAACAAGGCGTATAAACACCGGTTAAAAGCAGCCTTTCGTTATTAAAAACCGCGCAAGTTTTCACCCCCTGCCGTTATTGTTCCCATGCTCTTGAGACTGTGAAAGTATTCGTGAAAACATAGTATTCACCACGAAGGACACGAAGGACACGAAGGACACGAAGGACACGAAGAAAAGACACGGTAGATCACTATGTTGAAACTTCGTGTCCTTCGTGGTTATTAGGTGTTCATATTGAATACTTTCACAGTCTCTCTGGCGTGGGAACGGTGAATTAAATGTGAGGGGGGTGAATAATTACAAAAAACCGCTAACAGCCGGCGTAGATTCAAACAGATATACCGGTTTGCCCTCTGCCGCATCACCCTGTGCATCGGAAACCAATAAGGCCGTCATCTGGTAGGTAGGCAACGGCGGGCTGAAATAATAACCCTGGATAATATCGCAGCCGAGATGTGTTAAATAAATAAGCTGCTGCTCGGTTTCCACACCTTCGGCGATAATTCTCTGCCCTAAGGAATGCCCCATTTTAATCATTGCCGTGACCAGTTTTGCATCCTTGGACGCTATGGTCATTTCTTTGACGAAAGAGCGGTCAATTTTCAAGACATCGATCGGTAAATTCTTTAAATACGATAACGAAGAATAACCGGTGCCGAAATCATCAAGCGCTATCCTTACGCCCATTTTTTTTAAGCGCTGCAATTGCAGCTCGATTTGCCTGATGTCTCCAACCAGCAGGGATTCGGTAATTTCCAGCTCCAGCCGCCCCGCATCCAGCCCGGCATCGCAAAGCGCATTCTCTACCGTTTTCAGGAACTCGTTATGCGTGAATTGCCGCGCCGACACATTGACTGAAACCTGTTGTAAACCATAATCCTCATCCAGCCATTTTTTAAGCTGCAAACAGGCGGTACGCATAATCCATTCGCCAATTTCGACGATGAGCCCGCTTTCCTCGGCGATAGCAATAAAATGCTCCGGGGAAATCATTTTCGTCTCCCCGTTAGCGCCATGCAACCAGCGGATTAATGCCTCCGCGCCAAAAATCTTCCCGCTATCCGCGTAATATTGCGGCTGGTAATACAGTTGCAACTCATTTTTTTCAATGGCCTTGCGCAAATTAAACTCCACCAGCAGCCTATCCTGCGTAGCGTCAGCCTGGTCTTGCTTATAGAATTGGTAGTTATTGCGGCCTTGCCGCTTTGCCTCATACATCGCAATGTCAGCATGTTTCAATAACATCTCGGCCGAAACCCCGTCTTCGGGGTAAAGGGCGATGCCCAGGCTTGCCGTAATGAATAGCTCGCGCTGGTCGATATAGAACATTTCCGACACTTTCCGCAACACTTCGCCGGCAATCATCGAAGCCGAATAAATTGCCTGTTCATGCCCTGTTTCATTCAATATCAACAACGCAAATTCATCGCCGTTCAACCGGGCAACGACATCCCGGCTCCCCATCAATAAGCGCAACCTGATCGCAACATCTTTCAGCAATTGATTGCCTGCACTATGGCCGAGAGAATCGTTGACCGCCTTGAAACGGTCGAGATTGATATAAAAAATAACCGCATGTAAATGACGGCGTTTTGATTCCGATAAAAACCGGTTCAAGCGATCGAAAAACATCGCCCGGTTAGCCAGCCCCGTCAAATCATCATAGTGGGCAATCTGCATAATACGTTTTTCGGATTGCTTCTGGCGGGTAATATCGAGCAGCGTAGCGAAATAAGCAATGTCCTGCTTATCTTTTGCTATTTCGGTAATATCCAGCTTTATCGGCACAAGCTGGCCGTTTTTGTGCTTGCCTATCAGCTCGCCGGACCAAAAGCGTTCGTTGCCGACCTTGAAGAAATCCTTGCGCACCGGCTCAAACTCGCCTTCTATAATCAAAGACAGCGGCTTGTTTTTTATTTCTTCGCCAGAGTACCCGGTCAACTGCGAAAAAGCTTGATTGACCCGGTCAATCCTGAAATCGGCATCTAAAAAAGCAATATTCAGGTGGCAGACCTGCAGTGCGTCAACCAGCGGCTCCCATTTGCTTTTTTCTCCGCCATCAACAGCAAATCGTCCGGTGAGAACCAGTTTTGACTTGTTTTGTCCGGCATCAAACACAGGCGTCCTAGTAATCTCCAGCAGCCCGCTTTCTTTACCGGGATCAGCGATTGTCCTGGTTTCCTTGACCGGCCGCCCCAGATGCCATGCGCTCTTATCCTGGATGGAACTCAATTTCAACGCCCGCACATCACTCTGGGGATACTGCGCAAGTTCATCATCCGTCTTGCCGATATAATCGACATCCTGCAAATTAAAACCGGCCAAATAATCGCCGCTAGCCTTCAACCAGCGCCCATCCTTATCTTTCAAACACAGAAAATCAGGCAGGTAATCCAGTAAATCCAGTTCACCATACCGGGCCGTCTCGACCGTTGCCCGCTCCGGCAACGGCGTCTCTTGCTGGACCGGGTCGCCAGGCGTTTTTCGATAATAAACACCCACCAAGAAAATGCTGAACAAACCGTTAAATATCAGCACACTGTTTTGACCGCTGAGATCCGGGTAAAAATAACAGGCAAGCAGGTATGAAAAATTTATCAGCGCAATAAAAAATAGACTTATCAATATCATGAGAGTACACGAGCCTGGATCAGCATCCAATACAACATAGCGATCCGGG
>SCST01000725.1 GCA_004299465.1 Methylovulum sp.
CCTGGCTCCCGCTGCGGTATTTTTAGTATTCCTGCATGTCCTGGGAGTGCTTTAGGCATGACGATTGTGCAAAAAAGCGCACTGGTCAGGTATTCCGCGCAGCAAATGTTTGATCTTGTTAATGACATTGAGGCGTACCCGCAATTTTTGCCCTGGTGCAGCGGCAGCCGGATCATCAAACGTGCAGACGATTTTGTTGAAGCGGAACTGCTGATTTCCAAAGGCGGCTTCAAAAAATCCTTTTCAACGAGAAACCGGATCGACAGGGGCGGGACAATAACGGTTTCGTTACTGGATGGGCCGTTCTCGTACCTGGAAGGCGTCTGGAATTTTATGCCCTTGCGCGAAGATGCCAGCAAGATTTCGCTGGACCTGGAATTTGAAATGTCCGGAAAGCTCGCAAGCCTGGCTTTCGGCGCCGTGTTCAACCAGATATGCAACACGATGGTGAGTTCCTTCACTAACCGGGCGAAGCAAATTTATGCCTGAGGCCTTGATCGATGTTGAGGTTGCTTATGCAACGCCGGAACAGCAATGGCTTATTTCTGTTCAATTGCCTGAAAAAGCTACGGCCGAATCGGCAATTAGCGCCTCAGGGTTATTGCAAAGATTCCCTGAACTCGATAAGGACCTGCTTAATATCGGTATTTTCGGCACGGCCTGTAAGCCGGGACAGCCGTTAAAGCAGGGCGACCGGGTGGAAATCTACCGACCGTTGGTGCATGACCCGAAGGAAGCAAGACGGCACAGGGCGGCGAAATAAGCAAAGCGCTTAACGCCAAATCCGCGCTAAAGACGGCTTGCGTTTTAGGCGATTTCCAAGAACGAATATACCCAATCGCGCAGGATTTTTGTTCATTTTCAACGACTGCATGGATGCAGGAGGTAGGGCAACGCAGGAGCGGTTGCCGAGGCGTAAAAATAGGCGCATAGCGAGCTATGTAACTATTTTTACAACGCAGAAAATGGACAAAAAGACCAGCGAGTTGGGTATATTCTTCGCCGGAAATCGCCTTAATACCTGGGCACTGAATCGTCACATTCGCGCGACCAGGCATCGATGCCGCCTTGCAGGTTGGCAATATTTTTAAAGCCTGAATGGACAAGGTAGGCCGCGGCTTGCTGGCTACGCATGCCGTGATGGCAAATCACGATAATCTCCTGTCCGGCATCCAGTTCATTGAGTCTTTGCGGAATCTGGTTGAGCGGGATTAACAAGCTGCCGGCGATATGCGCATATTTAAATTCGTACGGTTCCCTGACATCCAGCAAGAAAAGCGCTTCACCCTGGTCAATTTTCTCTTTTAATTCGGTCGCTGAAAGTTGTTTTACAGACATAGTTACCTTTTATTAATAAATCGTTCCAAACGTTGCATGGCTTCGGCCATTCTATCTATAGATGTCGTATAAGCAAAGCGCAGTGTGTGATGCGCCTCGTGACGGCCAAAATCCTTGCCTGGTGTGAGCGCGACGCCTTCCGCCTCCAAAAGATCCAGCGCAAATTTGAAACTGTCTTCGGTAAACCGCCTACAGTCGGCATAAATATAAAAAGCGCCTTCCGGTTTAGCCGGGATGTTAAAGCCCAGGCGTAACAGCTGCTCATAAAGAAAATCGCGTCTGTTGGCACAAACGGCGCGCCTCCGCTCAAGCTCAGCCAGGGTTTTGTTATCGAATGCCGCCAATGCGGCATATTGCGAGTGCGTGGATGTGGCGATAAAAATATTCTGCGCGAGCTTTTCCGTCGCCTCAACAAAGGCGTCCGGCACGACCAGCCAACCGATACGCCAACCTGTCATGCCGAAATATTTGGAAAAGCTGTTGATGACGAATACCTCGTCACTGTAGGCTAATGCGGTCGCCGCATCTTGGCCATAGACCAGGCCATGATAGATCTCATCCGAATAAAAACAGCCGCCCAATGCATTAACCGCCTGAATCGCCAGTTTTAAATCATCAGGCGCAATCAATGTGCCGGTAGGGTTGGATGGGGACGCAATTAACACGCCTTTTGTCGTTGGCGTCCAGTGTTGCCTGATTAATGTTGACGTTAATTGATAATGCGTGGAGGCGTCAACGGCTACGGTGTCGGTTTTACCGTCAAACAAGCTGACAAAATTACTGTTGCAGGGGTAACAGGGATCGGCCATTAACAAGGTTTCGCCAGCATTTAAACTGGCGCCCAGCGCCAGCAAAAATGCGCCCGATGCGCCGGGCGTTACAAAAATCTTTTCTTTAGCGATGTTGACGCCGTAACGCTGCTGGTAAAACGCCGCTATTTTTGCACGCAGTTCAGGCAATCCGGCCGCCGGCGTGTATTTAACCTGGCCGGTTTGCAATAATTGGATGCCGGCATCGATGATGGGCTTTGGCGTTGGAAAGTCCGGCTCACCGATTTCCATGTGAATAATATCGCGGCCCATCGCTTCCAGTCGTTTTGCCCGATGCAGCAGGTCCATAACATAAAACGGGGAAATAATCCGGGTCCGGGTTGCCGGTTTTCCAGCCATCGCAGTGCACTCATAAAAAGCGCGCATGATACCAATAATCCTTGCTAAGCGCGTAAGATTCTGCTAAAAATGCGCGGTTTTATTAATCTTGTGTTGGAGTTAATGGATGACCGATAGTTCTAGAACGGGCGCATCACCTTTCACCTTTACGCCTTATGTTGAAACAGAGGGTGAAGAGTATATGAATGAGGCTCAATTGAAGCATTTTGAGAACATTCTGAAAAAATGGAAAGCAGAATTGATGAACGAAGTGGATCGTACCGTGCATCATATGCAGAATGATGCCGCCAATTTTCCCGATCCTAATGACCGTGCGACTCAGGAGTCGGAATTTAGCCTGGAATTAAGAACCCGCGACCGTGAACGCCGGCTCATAAAGAAAATCGATGATGCCCTTAAGGAAATTGAATCAGGCGATTATGGTTTTTGCGAATCTTGCGGTATCGAAATCGGCATACGCAGGCTGGAAGCCAGGCCGACGGCCACTTTGTGCATAGACTGCAAAACCCTGGATGAAATTCGCGAAAAACAAATGGGTTAAGCATCAGGAAGCAAAATCCACAGAGGTCAATAAGCCGCCGTGCAGGACAAGCAACTTGTCATAGGCCGGTTTGCACCTTCGCCTACCGGCCCCTTACACTTGGGCTCACTCTATACCGCCCTGGCAAGCTTTCTTGAAGCGCGTTCACAACAGGGGCTATGGCTGCTGCGCATCGATGACCTTGATACGCCCCGCAATATAAAAGGTTCGGTCGAATCTATCTTAACAACATTGGAACTTTTCGGCTTGCATTGGGACCGCAGTGTTGTTTATCAAAGCAGGCAACAGGCCGTTTATGATGAAATACTCGATCATATCGAAGCGCGCCAATTGACTTACCGATGTCGCTGCAGCCGGAAAATGCTCTCGTCGGCTGTTTATTCGGGTTATTGCAAAGACCGGTTTATCGCGCCGGATAATCCCCACGCCTTGCGCATCAGGACAGACTCGCGCATGATAAGTTTTTATGATGCGTTGCAGGGATGGATCACGCATCATCTGGCTGAGCAGCATGGCGATTTTATCTTAAAGCGCAGGGACCGGATTATTGCTTATCAATTCGCTGTCGTGATTGACGACGACAGGCAACAGGTCAACCAGGTTGTGCGTGGTTATGACCTGCTTGATTCGACCCCTAAGCAAATCTACCTGCAGCAATTATTAGGGCTTAAGACCCCACGCTATATGCATGTGCCGATTATTATCGATCGGCACGGCTATAAGCTCAGCAAACAAACGCGCGCAACGGCTGTTGACTTAGCTGCGCCGGGGACGGTTATATTCGAGTTATTGGTTTTGCTGAAACAACAGCCGCCGCCGGAACTGCAACACGCACCGGTGACGGAATTACTGGATTGGGCTATCTTGCACTGGAACCCGGCCCCGTTAAGGCATAGCCAGTGCATTGACAGTCCTCTGCAAATCAGGTCACCGGTATGAGCTGTTTATTAGCGGATAGCTCGATTGCCCTATTAGGAACTGAGTAGGTCTTGCCGGGTTTTTTGGCGCCGGGGCAAGCAATGCTGAAACGTTGCACCGGATCGCCGAGCTTTAATGCCGTCAGTTGTCCCCCCCACAGGCAGCCAGTATCAATCGCGTAGCAGTTTGAGCCTTCATAATATCCCAATGTCGACCAGTGTCCGCAGATAATGCGCAAATCGGCGCTTTTGCGGTTCGGCACTTCAAACCACGGTAACAGTCCCTTCGGTTGGGAGCCGGGGGGGCCGCTGTTGGCAAAATCCAGGCGACCGTTGATATCGCAATAACGCATACGCGTAAAGCAGTTGATGATAAAGCGTAATCTTGGCGTACCCTTCAGGCTGGATGACCAGATATTGGGCTTGTTGCCGTACATCTGTTTTAAAAACGCGGCATAATCGGGACTTCTCAGCGTTTGTTCCGCTATTGACGCCATCTTTTGGGTTTTTTTAAAGTCCCATTGCGGCGGCAAGCCGGCATGGACCATACAGAAGTCGTCGTTATAATGGAATAAGGGCTGGTGCCTTAACCAATGGATCAGTTCCTCGCGGTCCGGCGCTTCCAGCACTTGCGACAAGGCATCTTTTTTGAGGGCTATTTTTTGCGTGCACGATGCCGCAAGCAGGTGCATATCATGGTTGCCCAGCACAGTAACAGCGCTGTCGCCCAGTGACTTGACAAAGCGCAGGGTTTCCAGCGATTTCGGTCCACGGTTGACAAGGTCGCCTGCAAACCACAGTTGATCGGTATTTTTATCGAACGAAATCGTATCAAGCAGTCTTAACAGCTCATCAAAACAACCCTGGACATCGCCGATAGCGTAGATTGACATTTAATTAATGTAGCGTTCTTGGAATGGATAAGGTAAATCTCGGCACATTGGCGTTGAAACTATCGCCGTCATCCGAGCGCATCGTATAGTCACCTTGCATCGTGCCGACCGGTGTTTCTATCATCGCGCCGCTGGTATAACGAAAAGTTTCGCCGGGCCTTAGATAAGGTTGTTCACCGACGACGCCTTCGCCCCGGACTTCCTGGATCTTGCCGTTGGCATCGGTAATCAGCCAATGCCGGCTCAGCAGTTTTGCAGGCACTTCGCCTTTGTTCGTGATCGTGATCGTATAGGCGAAAACATACCGATCCTTTTCAGGCGCGGATTGGGCCGCTATGAAATAAGGCGTTGCTTCAACGATGATGTTGTTTTTTTCGTTCATTACAGCAAAGGGGATGTGGATTATGACGCTATTATTTCATCGCAACTTACCATGAAACGCAAGCCAAGTCTTTTATTTGGGCATATCGCCAGGGCGGGCCGGCTTTTTTGCTTTTATTAAGCGATGGCTTGTCAGTGTCTTTGGGTATACTGCTTAAAATACGGCGAAAAATAACTTTCCTGGAGCAACTTGAGTATAAAGCGAGCGATGCCGGGGCATGAACGCATATAAAAATGGAGTGAAAGCTTTGCTTGCCGGGACGCTATAAGCGGGGATGTGCGGGATTTATACGATTCAAAAGACAAAAAAAAGGCGGTTAAAAAAACCGCCTGAGAGTAATTAGGAAGGATATAACGCAACTTTCAGCTATGCGGCCCTGCAAGGGCCTTAAAAGTTAGGTTAATAATAGCAACGGAAATTACAAATAAAAATGTGACATATTGTCGCAGGCGTGATACGTCTTCCAAATTAACATCCAGGCCGGCGAAATGTATTAAAATCACTGACGAAACCGGTAAGCACGCGACTCATAATCCCGGCAAGTTCCCGGTACCTGCTTTTACCCATCAACCCACTTTTCCCGATAAAAATGTTTTCACACGTTTCGCCAAAATCCGAATTTTCTGCCCGACAAAACTTAAGATGGCTGTTTATTTTGAGAAACCTGATGATACTCAGCGAGTCGCTGTTGATCATTATATCGGTGTACGGCCTTAATATCCGCCTGCCGGAACAGCAACTCTGGCTGGTCATGCTGTTGATATGTTCCGTCAATATTTATACCTCGATACGTTTGCAGGCCGAAGATTCCGTCACCGAGGGCGATATTTTCACCCAGTTGATCATGGATGTCGCGGCGATCGCTCTGCTGTTGTACCTGACGGGAGGGGCGTCAAATCCTATTATCTGGGTATTCCTGTTGCCGGTTATTATTGCCGCCATCATGCTGCCGCATGCTTATGCCTGGTATATGGTTATTTTAACGACGTCGATGTATACGGTATTAATGGCGTTTAATGTGCCGCTGCCGGCGATAGAGCCCCATTCACCGAACCCGCAGATGATACATTCAGGCATGGCCAATTACGAAATGCTGCAACAGGCGCATGCGATGAGCGACAAGCATTATTTTAACCTGCATATTTTCGGTATGTGGTTCGGCTTTGTTTTCAGCGCGGGATTAGTCGCTTTTTTTGTCGTTGAACTGGCCAGGGCGCTCAGGACCCAGGAACGCAGCTTGGCGGACGCCAGGGAAAGCGCATTGCGCGACGAGCGTGTGGTCGCGCTGGGCACTTTGGCCGCCAGTGCGGCTCACGACATGGGTACGCCTCTGGGCACTATCGCGATCGTCGCCCACGAACTGGAGCAGGAATACCCAATACACCGCTTTCCCGACCTGCATGAGAAAACCTTGATCATGCAGCAGCAAATTGAGCGCTGTAAACAGGCCTTGTCGGTGATGTCCGCCTCGGCCGGCGAGCTGCGCGCCGAATCCGGCCGCGTGATACCGCTGACGGATTATCTCGATGATGTCATCAATCAATGGCGCACCCATAAGCCGACAGCCAAGTTAAGCTTTTTTATCGACCCGCCCGTAGAGGCTGACGCAAAAATCATTGCCGAACGGACATTGACACATTCTATTATCAATATTCTCAATAACGCCGTGGAAGCCTCGCCGCCGGAAAAAGGCATTGAGTTTCACGCCTCATGGGATTTATACCATATCACGATCAAGATCAGGGATTTTGGCCCTGGCCTCCCTCCCGAACTGGCCGAATATGCGGGCAAGCAGCCCGTGGTCAGCAAAAAACGCGGCTTGGGCGTCGGATTATTCTTAACCTACTCCACGATTAGCCGCTTAGGCGGTAAAATTGACCTTTATAATAGTGATTCAGGCGGAGCCTGCGTGGAAATAACCCTGCCTCTTTTAAATGCGGAGAATAATGATGACAGCCCAGGAATTGGACAAGCCCCGTTTGTTACTGGTGGATGATGATGAAACTTTTTGCAAGGTATTGAAAGCCGCGCTGGAAAAACGCAATTATGAAGTATTGGTCGCCAACAACGTAGCCAGCGGCATGGCATTGGCGGAACAATACCTGCCTGAATATGCCGTGATCGATTTACGCATCGGTTATGAATCGGGGCTCGAACTGGTGGAAAAATTGATTTCTTTGGATGACAACACGCAAATAGTGATGCTGACAGGTTTTGCCAGTATAGCGACGGCCGTTGAAGCGATAAAGCTGGGCGCCATCCATTATTTGACCAAACCTGCCAACGCCGATGAAATTGTCAATGCATTGAATAAAAATGAAGGCGATTCATCGGTATCCATCAGCGAAAACCCGTTATCGGTAAAACGCCTGGAATGGGAGCACCTGCAAAAAGTGTTGATGCAATATGACGGCAATATTTCGGCGGCAGCGAGGGCATTGAACATGCACAGGCGCACGTTGCAAAGAAAGCTCGATAAAAGGCCGGTGAGAGAATAAGCCTTGGCTACAGACCGTCCCCTATCACCCTATTTATGCCCGGTTTGCGCAGAATCGCTGGCCTTGCAGCCGTCAGGGAAGTCCTATCAGTGTCCAAGGCGGCATAATTTTGACCTGGCGCGGGAAGGCTATTTGAACCTGCTGCCCGTGCAGCATAAGCATTCGCTCGAGCCGGGCGACAGCCGGCAAATGCTGGCCGCCAGGCGCGCGTTTCTCGAAGCCGGCCATTATGAGCCTATGGCGAAGGCGGTCGCGGCGATGATCGCCGCTGGCCGGCCTGAAGACGGGATGATACGCCTGCTCGATGTCGGTTGCGGAGAAGGCTATTACGGACGCAACCTGGGCGCATTGTGCCGCCGGCTTGAGTTGCATGGCGTCGATATAGCCAAAGCCGCCGTAGCCGCCGCCGCCAAAAAACTGCCGGCAGCCCGGTATATCGTCGCCAGTACAAACCGCCTGCCCTATGTCGACCGCTATTTTGATGCGCTGCTGCGCGTATTTGCGCCGTCCAATGAAGGCGAGCTTCAGCGGGTGCTGAGGCCGTCGGGACAATTGCTAATCGTGACGCCGGGCCCACGGCATTTAGCGCAATTAAAAGCATTCCTCTATACTGAGCTCAGGGAACATGCCGAGGAAATCATCTTGCCGCAGGGCTTTGAACGGCTCGGCACACAGCGTATCAGCTACCGGATAACGCCGGGCCGGGCGGAAAGAGCGGCGCTTTTACAGATGACCCCGTTTGCCTGGCGGGCAAGCAAGAGCATGCGGCAAGCCCTGGATGAACCCGAAACCCTCAGCATAGAAACCGATTTTATTTTGACGCTGGCGATAAAAACAGCCGAGTAGGGCGCGCCGTGCGCGCCAAATGAGTGTTTGGATTTAGTTCCAAACTGCGAAGAAGGCGCGCGGCACGGCCTACACCAAGTTTTTAATCACACCC